>JAXDMH010000759.1:0-3720 GCA_034666225.1 Myxococcales bacterium | reverse complement strand
ATGGGGGCGGTCGGGTCGCTGGCCTGCTGGCTGGCCACCTTCACGGTGCTCCCCGCCCTGCTGGTCGTGCTGGACTGCCGGGGGCGAAAGCGAGAACTGAAAGTACCGCGGCCTCCGGTCGATTTCGGTCCGCTGGCGCGACTGGTGGCGCGCCGGAGCGGCCTGGTGACCGGCCTGTTCACCGTGCTGGCCATCGGCAGCGCCATCGGCCTGCGCCACTTCCTGCAGGATCCGTTCGAATACAACTTTCTCAAGCTGAGCGTGAAGGTCAAGAAGTCGGACGAATCGCAGCAGTTCAGTAACAGTCTGGACAAGCTGTTCGGACGATGGCCGGCGCCGACCATCGTCCTGGCGGACACCCTGGACGAGGTGGAGCCGATCAAGGAGACCATCCGCCGTCAGGACCGCGACTTCCCTGGGCCCGATGTGATCGGTGACGTCATCACCGTCTATGACATGTTGCCCGGCGCGCCCGACGTGCAGAGGCACAAACTGGAGCTGATCGCCCAGATTCGAAAGTTGACGCACGATCCAGCGCTGTCGGCGCTGAACGAAAAAGAAAAGGCCGACCTGGCGAAGATCGATCCGCCGGACGACCTTCACCAGTTGCAGCCGCGCGATCTGCCGCCGCTGGCCCGCCGACCTTTCACGGAGACCGACGGGGCGATCGGACGGGTGGTGCTGGTCTACGCGGCGATACACGGCATCTCCGTCTGGAACGGTCGCGATCTGTTGCGAATCGCCTCCGTCCTGCAGTACCTGCATCTGCCCAACGGCAAGGTCGTCCAGACGTCCGGCACGGCCGTGGTGTTCGGGGCGATGATCCGATCGGTCTTGCACGACGGACCGATCGCGACGATCGCCTCATTGATCGCCATTCTCATCATCATCGCTTTCGCCATTCGACCGGCGGCCGCCGCGCTGATGGCGCTGGGCACGTTGGTCCTGGGGGTGCTGTTGATGGTGGGAGCCGCCGGGTGGGCACAGGTGCACGTCACCTTCCTGAACTTCATCGCGCTGCCCATCACCTTCGGGGTGGGCGCCGAATACGCGCTGAACGTCATCACCCGCTATCGCGAGGAGCGCGACATCCTGCGCGCCATCCGCTCCACCGGCGCTGCGGTGGCCCTCTGCTCCTGGACCACCATCGTCGGGTACGGCTCGCTGCTGATGGCGCGCAACCGGGCATTGCAAGGATTCGGCTCGATGGCCATCCTGGGCGAGATCGCCTGCCTGTCCGCGGCCATCGTGGCGCTGCCGGCGGTCCTGGTGTGGCTACGCTCCCGGCGGCCGGCCACGCCCCTGGTGCCAGACCCTTTCATCGATCCGCCGCCCATCGAGCGCCAGCCGCCGTCGACCAGCGTCTAGGGCCAAGGCCAGGACAGGGTGATGACCACGACGACCAGCGATCACGCGGCGCCGTCGCCGCGATCAGATGACGGCTGGTCCCTAGGTACCTTCGTGGGCGCGGCGGCCGGCGTTCTGGCAGCGCGGGCCTTGTACCTCCTGCGCTTTGGCTGGGACATCGGCTGGATGAATCTCGGCTATCTGGAGAACAGCCGCCTCATCGCGCTGGGGCGGCATCAGTCCGTCGAGGAGCAGCCCCTGACCTACTTCGCGTTGCTGGCGGGGCGCCGGCTGGGGTTCGATGCGCGCGCGGCGAACGAGGCCGTCTACCTGGTGGCGCACCTGCTGCTGGCACTGGGCGTGCTGGGTCTGGCGCGGTTCGTGTGGCCCGCGGCGCGCGCGCGTCGGCGCGGCGCGCTGGGGGTGGCGTTGGCGGTGACGCCGCTGCTGGCATACGAATCGGGGCGCAACAACCTGGGGGCTGCCCTGGCGGCGGGACTGGCGGCCAGCGCGCTGGCGATGGCCGCCACCGCAGCCACCGCGACACGCCTGCGCGCCGGCGTCGCCGTTCAACTTCTGATCGCGGCGCTGCTGGCGGCGCTGGCCAGCACCGGGCGCTATGAAGCGCTGGCCACTTGCGCCGGCGGTGCGCTGGTGCTGGCGCTGCTGGGCGGCCGCATGCCCGCCGTCCGACAGCATCGGGCGGCCGCCGTCGCCCTGGGTGCCGGCGTGGTGGTCGGCGTGCTGGCGGTGATCACCATCCGTCGGGCGCTGGCCGGCGGGGTCGTCGCCGCCAGCAGCACGTACGGGCTTTACACCTTTTACGACGGGCTGCCGCTGTTGATGTTTCCGCATCTGCCCTCGACCGAATACGCCCGCTACCGGGCGTCGGTGCAATTTTTCGGCGGCTTCGACGCCAACCACGGCAGCGTGCTTCATGCGCTCGTCCATCATCCGGGCTGGGCCCTGCTCCGTTTCCTCACCAAGCCCGTCGACCACCTGGCCGTGCTGCTGTGGTTTTACGGGCTGACACCCATCGGCGTCGCGCTGGCCGCGGTCGGCGTCCGCGGAATTGCGCGTCGGCCGGCGTCCGAGTGGCAGCGCGGGTGGCTGCTGGCCGCTTTTCTGTTGCCACTGGGGATGCTGTTCGTCCCGCAGCAGAACCCGGCTTACTACCTCAGCGTGGCGGCGCCTCTCCTGCTGGCCATGGCCCGCGGCGCCGATCGCGTCGCCACCCGCCTGGAACCGCGGACGGTGCGGATCGTCGCCGGGGCAACGGTGCTGATCGGCGTCGCGCTGATCGCCGTCGCCGGCAAGCGCACCATCTCCAACAGCCACGCCCTGAACCAGGCCGCCGCGTACCTGGAGACGCGCTGCCAGGCCGGTTGCCTCACCAACGCGCTTCCCCAGGCCATTGGCAGTCAGGTCTGGGCGGTCACCGACGCCGGCGCCCCCTTCCCGCCGCGCCTGCACCGCAACGAGCAGATCGTCATGCAGGGTTTTCGCCCGCGGGACGCCGACGCCTACAACTACTGCACCCGCGTCGCTCGCTCCCGGACCGGCGGCTTTGTCGGCCCCGTTCTCTACGTCGACGCCCGCATCAAGACCTTCACCGCGTTCGACCCCGATTTCGATCCCACCGTCCGCTACCAGGGCACGCTGGATCGCACGAACCTGGTCGAGGAGCGCCGCTTCTCCACCGGTTCCGACGAGGTGACCATCTACAACCTCCCCGACAACATCCCCTGCCGCCATGTCGCGGGGTCGACCGAGTAAGTTGGCGGCGGCTCGAGGAGTCCCTTCTGGTTCACCTTCGAATCTACAGGCCGAAATGAAGTCGTTGGAGCGGGAGAGAATTCTGGAGGCAACGGATCTGACCTTTCCGCCGACGGGCGGCTGGGACAAACGCTGAGGGTGAACCTTTTACTTGAGCGAGGCCCGCCAGCCGAGGCCGACGAATGCAATCGCGGCTCCCAGGAGCAGGTAGAACGGCTGAAGGGGAGGGTTGTTACTGTAGCCAACGATCGCGATCTCGACGGCCATCCATGTCAGCAATGCCGCTCCAACCGCAAAGGCTGCGAGCGGCGCAAACGGGTGCCGACGCCAAGCCAGCGCGGCAGCCACCAGGGGCCCGAGTCCGAGAGCGCAGAAAAGTATCAGCCCGGGTGCGAAGTAGGTACTGAATGGTGAGCCCTTCAGCGACGATACCGGCAGAGGAATGAGCTCGCCTCTCGGCCCAAGCATCAGTGCGCCGCCTCCACCGAGCGACCCAACACTCAAGAAGATTTCGAGTGACACCGCTACCTTCGCGAGCCGGCTCAGTGATGGCGTGGAGCGACTGGGTAGCACCTGTGCAGCCGACGGTAGCACGGG
>JAXDMH010000758.1:0-5345 GCA_034666225.1 Myxococcales bacterium | reverse complement strand
CTGTTACGCGGCGTCGTCAACGGCATCATCTCGGCCATCCCCTATCTGGGTGGGCTGTACGCATTGGTCGACGCGCTGTTTATCTTTCGGGACGACCGGCGCTGCATCCACGATCTCATCGCGGGGACGCGCGTCATCGCCGTTATTTGAATTTAGTTCAATAGTGGTCGATTGGCCCTTTTCTGGCCAGGCCAGTCTCTGCTACATCTGGTGCCTGGCCATGAAGAAGCCCACCAAGTCCGTCATCAAAGAAAAAGAAACTGCAGTCACCCGCCGCGATGTCCTCAAAGGGGCCGTCGGTCTGGCCGCGCTCGGGGCCGGTTCGGCGCTGGGCTGCGATGGTCTGACGGCGGCCGACCGCCCGGACAATGCTATGGGCGGCGGCGGCTCGCTGTCGGGGCGCGATCGGGTGGCCATCGTCGGGGCGGGGGCGGGCGGCGTGGCGGCGGCTTACTTCCTGGCCGGCAACTTTGACGTCGATCTCTTCGAGTCGCGCTCGAAGATCGGCGGCCACTGCGATTCGCAGACCATCAACTATCAGGGCACCAGCGTCACCGTCGATCTCGGCGCGCAGTTCTTTCATCCCGACACGCATCCCATCTACGTGACGCTGCTGGAAGAGCTGGACCTGTACAACCCGGACCATCCTGACACCGACGAGACCCTGGAGGCGCCCGGCAGCCTGTGCATCTTCCCGGTCGGTGGCGGGGCGCCCACATTCTCGTCGTCAAATCCGCTGTCGACGCCCTGGCGCGCCATCGATTTCGCCATCTATTCCCAGTTCGCGCGCGGCGCGGTCCTGAACAACCTGCCCTGGGAGACCACGGTCGACGCCTGGATCCGCAGCCTGCCGGTCAGTCAGTCGTTCAAGAACGACATTCTTTATCCGTGGATCTCGGCGACCATCGGAACGTCGCGGGTGAACGCCTTGCGCGCCTCGGCGCGTTCCATCCTGCAGACGTTCGCGCTGGCTTTCCCCGCCAACATCTTTCAGGGCGCCACCACGTACAACTCGAAGATCGGCCTGCAGGGGAATCTGCAGCGCCTCCTCGATCGCAGCCCGTCGGTTCAGGTTCACGTCAACTCGCCCACCCAGGCCCTGACCCTGGAAGGTGCCAGCTGGTTCGTGCAGACGCCGGCGGGCCGGCAGGGACCTTACAAGGCAGTGGTGATGAACGCGCCGCCGCTGGCCGGACGCGAGCTGCTGCGTCCGCTGCCGGCCTTTGCCAACGTCACCGCGCTGCTGGACGCGTACGAATATTTTGATTCGCGCCTGCTGATCCACACGGATGCAGCCTACGTGCACAAGGATCGCGCCAACTGGGCGGCGTACAACGCCGGCGTCGACGGTGTTGAATGCGAGGGCAGCGCCTGGCTGGGCGCCTTGCACGAAAAGCTCCCCTCGGGCGGGACGATTGACGTCTTCAAGTCATGGGCCCAGCGCCGGCGCGCCGATCCGACCCAGATCCTGCTGGAGCGGCGGTTCAAGCACCCGCTGATCAGCAAGACCACCATCCAGGCCGCCCGGGCCTTGCGACCGCTGCAGGGACGCAGCGGCCTTTATTTCAGCGGTCAGTACACCACCGGCATGGACCTGCAAGAGTCGGCGGTCTACTCGGCCATCAAGGTGACCGAAGCGCTGGCTCCCAGCAGCGCCACGCTGGCATCGTTGAAGACGCGTCTGGCCTCCCGCGGGCGCAGCGGCGTCTCGTACGACCTTTAACGCCCAGTCGCGATTGTCCGAAGCCCGGCGACCGTCACCGTCGGCGGTCGGTTATCATATGATGAAGCATGGCCGTCGCATTCAAGCCGCCGGTCGGCGCCATCGCAACCGCGTCGCTGGTGTTGATCGGTCTCGGCGCCGCTTGCTCGGGTGGCGGCTCGCGCGACGCCAGGACTGATCTGCTCGGTCAGGCGGCGACACCGCTGGCGGCGGACGCGCTTTCGCCTCGCCAGGTCGCCCCGGCCCAGCCCACTGCCGTCGATCTGGCGGTCATCACCTCGTCTGACTGGCACGGCCAGGTTTCGCCACCCGCGTCGCCGCCGCACGCGCCGGGCGGCCTGGCGCGCAGGGCCACGCAGGTCGATCGCGCGCGCCTGGAAGCAAAGGCTGTGTTGCAGGTTGATGCCGGTGACTTCTTGCCGGCGGTGGACGATCCGAACTTTGCTGGTCCCGCCTTTGAACGTCGCGCCCGGCTGATCCTGGCCGCTTACCAGCGCATGGACGTCGACGCCGTCACGCTGGGGCCGCGGGAGCTGGACGTCGACATCAAAGTGTTGCGCCGCTGGTTCCAAGAATCCAAGCTGCCCGTGGTGCTGGCCAATGTCACCGGCGCCGACGGAAAGCCGCTGTTCCCGTCGCGGCTCCTGGCCCAGGCCGGCGAGCACAAGATCGGCATCTTCGGTGTCGTCGCGCTGGGGCCGCAAGCAGCCGCTTTGCAGCAGCGGCACAAGTTGACGGTGAGCGAGCCCATCGCCGCCGCCACCGCCGCGGTTACTGCGTTGCGCGCTGAAGGTGCCGAGCTGATCGTCGGCCTGTTCCACGTCGCCGCCGGTGCCCGCGACCGCCAACTGGCCGCCGCTGTCCCCGGCGTTGACATCGTCGTGCAGAGCCGTGCCGGCGAAGCCAACCTCGCGCGGATCGACGCCGGTCGCCAGCCGGCTTCCGGCGCGGTGTCGTCCGGGCGCTGGCGATTTGCCGAGCGTGCGCTGGAGCTGGGGCCGTCTGTCGGCGATCAGCGCGGCGTCGGACTGCTCGTCGCCGCGGACACCACGAAGATTGTCGGCCTGGTCGCGCCGGGTGCCAAAGGTCGGCCGGCCAAAAAACCGGCGGGGCGGGAGGTCTACGAAAGCTGGACCTATGCCAGCACCCGGGCGTGCGCCGACTGTCATGCGCAGCAAGCCGAGCAGTGGGCGACCACTGACCATGCTCACGCCATGGCCACGCTGAAAAAGAAAGGGCACGACCGCGATCCGGCCTGCGTCGGCTGCCACAGCGTGGCGTTTCTGCTGCCGGGCGGCACCGTCAACCTCGACACCCTGAACACCTATTTTGCCGACGTGGCTTGCGAAGGCTGCCACGGTCCTGGCGTGGCCCACGTTCGATCGATGAACAAAAAACTGGGGACGTCGCGCCGGGTTGATCCGCTGGTTTGCCTCGGCTGTCACACGCCCGACCAGAGCCAGGGGCCGTTCGATTACGCGACCGCGCTGAAAGAGGTGATCGGGCCTGGCCACGGGCTGCCGCCGCAGGCGAAGCGCGCCGCGCCCTGACCGACCGCGCGCCGAGTCGCTGGCTCTCCTGGTGTGGCCGTCTTCGTTGTGGCAACATCAAGGCCTTCATGTCGCCGCAGCGGATCTCCACCCTGTTCCCCATTTCGATTATGGGCATTCGCCGATCAGGTGGGGGTCCGCTCAGCTAGAACCAACAAAGCCGAAGCCAAGCCCCGCACCTTTCAGGTCGCGGGGCTTTTTTCGTTTCCGCGACCAGGAGCCACAGGGCAGCCAAGGCGCCAGCCAGGAGCTGTCCATGTCTGACAACCAACGCCGCCCCTCTTCGTCGTTCACCCCCGTCCTGGACGATGCCGCCATCGCCGCGGCGGCGGCGCGCATCGCGGCAGTGTTTCGCCCGACGCCGCTGCTCCACGCGCCGGGGCGCGGGGCCTTCTTGAAGCTGGAGAATCTGCAGACGACCGGCGCCTACAAAGTTCGCGGCGCCTACAACGCGGTGGCCGCGCGCTGGGAGCGCGGCGAACGGCGGCCCCTGGTCTGCGCATCGGCCGGCAACCATGGTCTGGGCGTGGCCTGGGCCGCCCGGCATTTTGGGCTGCCTGCCACCATCGTCGTGCCCGGGGACGCTCCCGCCACCAAGGTGCGCGGTTGCCGGGCGCTGGGTGCCAGGGTGGTGGTGGGCGGCGACACCGTCGAGCAGTGCCTGGCGCAGGCCCAAATTCTGTGCGCCGCCGGCGACGCTGGGCTGGTGCATCCGTTCGACGACCTGGAGGTGATCGCCGGGCAGGCCACGCTGGCCGTCGAGTTGCTCCCGTTCCGTCCTGACGTGGTGGTCGTTCCCATCGGCGGTGGCGGCCTGGCCGCCGGGGTAGGGACGGTTTTCAAGCGACTGGGCATTCGCGTGGTCGGCGTCCAGGTGGCCGGCATTGACGGTTTTCGCCGCGCCTGGTTGGGGCAGCCCTCCGTACCGATGCCGCCGCCGACGCGCGCCGCGACGAACGCGCCGACGATGACAACCTTGGCCGATGGCCTGCGGGTGGCCTGTCCCGGCCGCCTGACAGTTCCCCTGTGCCGCGACCTGCTCGATGACATCGTCCTGGTCAGTGAAGAGGAGATCGCCGATGCGGTCGCCTCGCTGGCCCTGGTCGAAAAGGTCGTGGCCGAAGGAGCCGGCGCCGCCGCGGTGGCAGCCCTGCCGGTCATTGCCGGTGCCCGCAAGGTGGCGGTGGTCTCCGGTGGCAACATCGACGCGGCGGTGCTGGCGCGGCTGGCCACCCGCGCCGCCGCTTGAGCGACAAGCGACAGAGGCTGGTGACAAAAGCCGCAAGACTTGTCATCGTTGCGCCCGCGGTGTCCTACCAGATCAAAACCAAAGAGCCGGTGGCCAAGGCGGTGCGGCGAATCGTGCGCGGCCAGCTGAAGAAGGCGATCCAGGGCGCGAAAGAAACCTCTCAACCCGTCGACGATCGCGTACACGCGGTGCGCTCTCGACTGAAGAAGGCGCGCGCGGCCGTCAAGCTGGTTCACGATCAAGCGGGGACGCCCGCCGATCGCGACGACCGCTGGATGCGGGAGCTGGCCCACACGTTGTCGCGGGCGCGGGACATCGCCGTGGAAGCCGAGACGCTGCACCGGCTGCTGGAGCAAAATCCCGATCGGGTGGCGGATGGCGCCGATCAAAGCTTGCGCGCCATCGGCAGCCGCCTGCGCCGTCGCCTGTCAGCCACCGCCATCGAAGCGCGCGTCAACGACGTGGTCACGTCACTGGAAAAAGGGCGGCGGCGCGTCTGTCGCTGGCCGGTTCATCACGGCCGGCGGGCCTTGCGTCACGGCCTGGCGTCCGCATACAAACGGGCGCGACGGCGCATGCGCGACGCTGCCTGCTGTCCGGGCGGTCGCGAACGGGCAGAGCGCATGCACGGCTTTCGCAAATCGATCAAGCGTCTGGCCATGGAGATCGCCGTCCTCAAGCGACAGATCCCGGCGCTGGCCCGTCGGCTGGCGCCGTCACTGAACGAGCTTGGCCACTTGCTGGGCGAGGTTCACGACCTGGCCGTCCTTCGCCAGACGCTGGAGCGCCAGCTGCGGTCGCCAGGCGACGAACGAAACCGAGC
>JAXDMH010000757.1:0-2784 GCA_034666225.1 Myxococcales bacterium | reverse complement strand
CAGTGCGCGGTGGTGGTCGACGGCGACAGCGGGCGCGAGCTTTATGCCCGCTCGCCCGATCGCGAGCGGCCCATCGCTTCGATCTCCAAGCTGGCTGCGACGCTGGTGGTGATGGACAAGGGTCTGGATCTGGAAGGTCTCTCGACGATTTCCAAGACCGACATTGACGTGGCCCGCGGGGGCGCCAAGTCGCGGCTGCTGGACGGCATGACGGTGTCCAATCGCGATCTGCTGCACGCCGCACTGATGGGTTCGGACAACCGCGCCGTGCCGGCGCTGGGGCGCGCGGTCAAGCTGGCGCCGTCGGATCTCACCGCCGCCATGAACGCCAAGGCCGCCGAGCTGGGCCTGCGGCACACGCGTTTCCGCGATCCGACCGGGCTGTCGACCGACAACGTGTCGACCCCGCGCGAGACCATCGTCATGTTGCGCGCGGTGATGAACCACCCGGTCCTGGGTCCCATCACCCATCGCCTGGAGTACGACGCGCACCCGGTGGGGCGACCGCCGATCAAATACGTCAACACGTACAAGCCCGCCGTGCGCAACAACATCGCCGTTCTGGGCGGCAAGACCGGATACAACGACGACGCCCGTTACTGCCTGGTCATCGCCGCCAAGATCGACGGTCACCCCTATTTCATGTCGTTTTTGGGCAACGAAGGAAAGCTGACCCGGTTCGGCGACGTGGCGCGGGTGGCCGACTGGGTGGTGTCGCGCAAACCCAAGGGCGTTCCCGGCCCGGTGGCGGACGGCCCCGGCACCGCCGTCGCTTTTGAAAAATTGCCGGTCGGCGTGGCCGCCCCCGTCGAGGAAAACACGGCCCTGGCCTCGCCGCCGCCGGGCGCCGCGCCAGCGCCCGTCACAACGACGACGCCCCCCGCAACGGCCGCCGCCGTGACGCCGCCTGGCCCTCCCGCCAGCGGCGTACAATAATAAGCGGCGAAGGAACCGCCATGCTGACCCTCGGCGATGTGCGTCTGACCACGCTGAACGGTGGAAGCTTTCGTCTGGACGGCGGCGCGATGCACGGCGTGGTGCCGAAGACGCTGTGGTCGAAGCTGGTCTCCTGCGATGCCCTCAATCGCTGCGAATACAGCACGCGCTGCCTGCTGATTGAAACAGCCGGGAAACGCATCCTGGTGGAGACCGGCAACGGCGACAAGTTCCCCTCCAAGCTGAAAGAGATCTACGGCATCGACCACGACCGATCGATCGGCGACGCCCTGCGCGAGGCGGGCGTCGAGCCAGCGTCGATCGATTTCGTGGTGATGACCCACCTCCACTTCGATCACAGCGGCGGCACCATCCGCCGCACGGCCAGCGGCGCGCTGACGCCGGTGTTCCCGCGCGCCCGCCACGTGGTGCAAGCCCGCGAGTGGCAGGACGCCACCCATCCCCACGAACGCAACCGGGCCAGCTATCTGCCGGAGAACATCTTCCCCCTGGAAGAGGCCGGCCTGTTGCAGCTGGTAGAGGGCGAAACCGAGATCGTGCCGGGCGTGCGGGTCGTCCCCACGCCGGGACACACCGCCGGCCATCAATCCGTGCTGGTCGGCGCGCCCGACGGACCGAAGGCCCTGTTCCTGGGCGACGTCGTGCCGACCGCCGTGCACACGCGCCTGCCCTGGGTGATGGCGTACGACCTGGATCCGGCCCGCAACGTCGAGACCAAGCGCGCGCTTTTTCGGCGCGCCGTCAGCGAGGACTGGCTGGTGCTGTGGGGCCACGATCGCGACCATGAGGCCGGCCGAATTGCGCCGGACAAAGACGGCAACCCAGTTGTGAGGGAATTCGTTACACTCTGACCCGTGACGGGGTCCAAACAGCGCGGCGTCAAGAACGTCTTCGGCAAACGCCTGGCGCAGCTGCGAAAGGCCCGCGGCCTGACCCAGACCGAGCTGGGCCACAAAGTCGGCATCTCGTTTCGAATGGTGGCCTATTACGAAGGCCAGACCAACTACCTGCCGACGCACATCCTGCCGCAGCTGGCCCGCGCCCTCGGCGTGTCGGTCGACGAGCTGACCGACAGCTCGACGGCGTCAGTGGTGCCGGTCGATGTCGACGGCCAGGTCTGGCGGCGTTTCTTGCGGTTGCACGCGCTGCCCACGCGGGCCAAGAACGCGGCGATCCAGCAGCTGGACGCGATTCTGGATCGGGTGGAAAAGCGGCGGCGCTAGCGCCTCGCCACAGGGAATTTGAAGGGTTGGTTGGCGGTTCGTCTCGCCGCGTGGGGCACCCCAGCGATCGATAGAGTCTTTCCGAGAAGAACGGACCGCAGGACGAGGCCCCTCGAACGCTTGCCATGACCCGGACGCGGAATGGCCTCGGCCGAGGACCGGACGGTGCGGCAGCAGGCGCGGTTCGTGAACGCGCTTTGCCCCGCACCGCGCTTCGGCAGCATCGGTAGCCAGGATCTTTCAAAGACTGGCCAACCACGCTCGTCGCGGTCGCCCGTCCGACGAAATCGCACGTTGAAAGCCGCGCCGTTCGGTCGTCGCAGAAGGCCGCGCGAGGCTTTCCAGTGATGAGATTTGCAGTTGAGCGCGGCCTTCTGCTGCGGTCCGATGTTTTTCCGGAGCAGCCGGACCCGCCGCGCAAACGAACCAACCCATTCGCGCTTGCCGACCAACCCTTCAAAATCCCTGCGGGCGTTTCTAGTGCGCCTCCCGCGAAATAGCGTCAATGTCGAGGCCGACAAGCCGCGCAGGCCGCGAGGCGCGACGACGAGGAATACCCGTAGGTATTGTGAGGCGGAGCAACAAAGCGGCCGGCGCGGATCGT
>JAXDMH010000756.1:0-7525 GCA_034666225.1 Myxococcales bacterium | reverse complement strand
CGTGGTCACCCGGTTGCGTTCCAGGTTCTCCTCGGTACACGCCACCGCCTCGGGATCGACGTCGATGGCGTGGCCGATGGCGGCCGGCCACAGGCGCGCCGCCGCGATGGCCAGAATCCCTGACCCGCAGCCCAGATCCAGAAAACGCCGCACCTCGTGCGCCGCCGCCGCTTCGATCAGCGTGATCACCAGGCGCGTCGAGGCGTGGCCCCCGGTGCCGAAGGCGCGCCCCGGATCCAGATCGATCACCCGATCGCCGTCGCCCACCGAACCCGGGTCCCAGCTGGGCCGCACGATGAACGTCTCGCCGACGCGCGTGGCGCGAAAGTATTGCTTCCAGACGTCGCGCCATTCGTCCTCGTGGGCGTCGCGCCGCCGGATGACCACCGGGTCGATGGTCAGCCCGGCTTGCCGTGCGCGATCGCAGGTGGCGTCCACTTCGGCCAGCAGCGGTTCCACACCCTCGGGCGCGCACAGGGCAACCAGCACCGCGCGATTCTCGGCGGCGCGGATCAGCGTCCCTTGATCGCGGACCTCGACGCCGCCCGCCAGTTCGCTGACCGTGGCGGCCAGCAATTCAGACGCTTCCAGAGGAACGTCGATCTGGACTTCCACCCAGCTGTCGCCGCCCGGGGTCACTTCGATGGATCCAGCGCCTGCCGCAGATCCTCTTCCAGATCGGCGACGTCTTCGATCCCCACCGACAGCCGCAGCAGCCCATCGCCGATGCCCAGGCGCTGCCGCTGCTCGACGGGAACGCCCTTGTGCGAAAACGAGACCGGGTGCGTGAGCAGCGACGCCACCTCGCCCAGGCTGGCCGCGCGCCCGATCACCCGCACGCGATCGTACGCCCGCCGGGCCGCCGCGCCGTCGCCGAGGTCGAAGGAGATCATCGCCCCCGGCGCCGCCAGCGTGGCACGGCAAACGGCGTGATCCGGGTGGTCGGCGCGGCCCGGGAAAAACACGCGCTTGATCTGGGGCAGCGCCGCCAGCACCTCGGCCAGCCGCGCCGCATTGGCGCACTGGCGTTCCATGCGCAACGGCAGCGTGCGGAGGCCGCGAAGGCACAACCAGGCCGCGAATGGATCCATCACCCCGCCCAGCAGGCGGCTGTACGGTTCGATCTTGGCCAGCGCCGCCGCGCTACCCGCCGTCACCCCGCCCATCAGATCGCCGTGACCGCCGATGTACTTCGACAGGCTGTGAACGACGACGGTGGCGCCTTGCTCCAGCGGCCGCGACAGGCAGGGCGTGGTGAAGGTGGCGTCGACGATCAGCGCCAACCCGCGCTCGCGCGCCAGCGTTCCCAGCGCCGGCACATTGGCCACGCGCAGAAGCGGGTTCGACAGCGTCTCCACCAGCACGGCCCGCGTCTTGGGACCGATGGCCGCCCGCACGTCGTCGACATCCCATCCCGGCACGAACCGCGTCTCGATGCCGTGGCGCGGACCCAGCTCGCGCAGCAGTTCGATCGAGCCGCCGTAAAGGCCCTCCGACGCCAGCACCTCGCCGCCGCCCCCGTGCGCGAACACCGCCGCCGCCACCGCCGCCATCCCCGACGCAAAAACCCGCCCGGCCTCTGCACCCTCCAGCGCCGCGATGGCGTCGCCCAGCGCTTGCGTGGTCGGGTTCGCGTGCCGGCTGTAAAGAAACCCGCCCCCCTCCGACGCCCGATCGGCCGCCGCCGCATCCGGGTAGTCAAAGTTGGTGGTCTGAAACAGCGGCGGGTTATGCGCGCTCTCACCCCCCGGCCCCAGCGCCGCCGCGTCCCGCGCGATCTGCACCGCCCGCGTCCCAATCCGAATCATGTCTTCATTCCGAAGAAGGCGTTCACAGCCTCAACATACATCCAGATCCGTAGCCAGATCCGCTCGGATCGGAGGCGGGCTTTGCCCGGCGGAGACACCGCATGCCAAACAAGATCCGCCCCCGGCTCTCGTCGCGTCGGGGAGAGCTCGCGAGAGAGGCCAGCAGGCCCCTTTCGCGCCCTCTTAGCGGATCACGCGCCGCTTGGCTTCACGACGGCGACGCTTGCGCGCTTCGCGCATCTTGCGCTTGCGCTTGACGGACGGCTTCTCGTAGTAACGGCGGCGTTTGATCTCCTGCAGAATCCCTTCCTTGGACATCTTCTGCTTCAGGATCTTCAGTGCCTTGTCTACAGAATCCCTGACTTCAACTTCAAGCGGTCGGCCTAGCAATGTCTCCAAGCGATCTCCTTCTGAAAGAACGGGGAATTGAGCACGGTTGCCGCGCCATCGTCAAGAGCGCCTCGCACGCCCGGGCTCGCGGCAGCAAAATCAGCACCAAGCGTAACAAAATTCCTTCGGGCGGGCTTACCTTTACAGTGGGTTCGGGATTGCGGTATGTACACCCATGTGGGGGGCGTGGGGTGTAACGGCGCGATCATAAAGTGGTTTTAGGGGATGTTACGCGCAAAAAGGAGCCAGCAGAATGGTAATGGGGGCGAAGGTCTTCACCGCAACGAAGGCCAAAGACCGCGAGGAGTTAGGCGAGGTTTTGACCCGGTGGATCCGGGACAACCCGAACGCGCGCATCATCGACAAGATCGTGACCCAGAGTTCGGACAGTGAATTTCACTGCCTGACGATTACGATTTTCTACGAGATGCAATCTCAGTAACCTAGGCGCGATGCGTTTTGGCTTTCTGCTCAAGCGCGGCAAGCCAGAAGCCCGTGAGATTGCGGCGGACCTTGGCCGCGTCCTTCGGCAACAGGGTTGCGAGCTGGTGGCACTAGAGGAAGACGCGGCGGTCCTGCCCGCCGCGCGCGTCGTGACGCCCGAGACGCTGGGCGCCTCCATCGACGCCTTGGCGGTGCTAGGCGGCGACGGCACGTTGCTGTACGCGGCGGGGTTGGTGGCCGATCACGGCGTGCCCCTGTTCGGCGTGAACCTGGGTAGCCTGGGATTCATGACCCACTACAGCCGCGCCGAAGCGGTGGCTGCCATCCAGGACGCCTGCGCCGGCCGGCTGGCCATCGACGAACGGATGCGCCTGCGCGTGACCATTCACGGCCGTTCGGGCGAGGGCGAATCGCGCGGCGTGGTCAACGACGCCGTCATCTCGCAGGCGCTGGCCCGGCTGCTGGATCTCGACGCGCGCCTGGACGGCGCGCCCATCGGCATCTACAAGGCCGACGGCCTCATCGTGTCGACGCCCACCGGGTCCACCGCGTACACGCTGGCGGCCGGCGGGCCCATCCTGGCCCCCGACCTGGAGGCGATGGTGCTGACGCCGATCTGTCCGCACACGCTGACCAACCGGCCTCTCGTGGTGCGCGCCGACGCGCGCGTCACAGTGACCAACCTCTCCGACAGCCCGGTGCGCCTCACCGTCGACGGTCAGTGGGGCCGCGAGTTGCAGACCGGCGATTCGATCGAGGTACGCAAGACAGATCGCCCGCTGCGCCTGTTTCGGGCGCCCACCTCCTTCTTCGCGATCCTGCGCCAGAAGCTGTCGTGGGGCGAGCGACGCGGCGAGCGGCCGAGCTAGTGCGTTCCGCGAAGCGTGGTGGCAACTGGGCGGCACGACGGCCGATGAGATGAACAGAAGGGGACGCTGACGTGCTGACGCTGCTTCGTATCGCTGGATTCGCGCTGATCGATGAGCTGGAATTGGCGCTGGGGCCGGGGTTGACGGTGATCACCGGCGAGACCGGTGCCGGCAAGAGCATCATCGTCGAGGCGCTGGGTCTTCTGCGGGGCGCGCGGGCCAGCGCCGATCTGATTCGCACCGGCGCCGACGAGGCGCGGGTCGAGGCCATCATCGAGCTGCCGCCGCATTCGGAGCTGCGCGGGCGGCTGGAAGCGGAGGGGCGTGACGCCGAGGAGGGGCTGGTGGTTCGACGCAGCCTCAACCGCGCCGGCCGGGGCCGGGTGCACCTGGGCGGCAGCCTGGCCAGCGCGGCCGATCTGTCGGAGACGGTGGCGCGGCTCATCGACATTGCTTCGCAGCACGACCAGCAGTCCCTGACCAATCCGGACAGCCAGCTGGCCATCCTGGACGCCTTTGCCGAAAACGAGGCGCTGCGCGCCGACATGGTGGCGGCCCACCGGGCCCTGGCCGATGCGACGCTGGCCCTGGAGGCGTTCGATGCTGACGCGCGCACGCGGGCCCAGCGCGAGGATCTCCTGAAATTCCAGCTGGGCGAGCTGGAGGCGGCCCGCCCGGTGATCGGCGAGGACGACGCCCTGCGCGCCGAGCGCGAGCGGCTCAAGGGCGCGGGCAAATTCTTCGCGGCCGCCTCGCGTGGCGAGGAGATCCTGTACGCGCAAGAGGCGGCCGTCGTCGGTCAGCTGGCCGCCGTCTCTCGCGAGCTGCAGCCGCTGTCGGCGCTGGACCCGACGCTGGCCCCGCTGGTGGAACGCCTGCAGACCGCGCAGGCCACGGTCGAGGACGTGGCGCGCGATCTCGGCCGGTACGCGGCGGGGATCCGCGCCGATCCGGCGCGGCTGACCGAGGTGGAAGAGCGGCTGTATCTGCTGGGCCGGCTTTGCCGCAAGCACGGCGGAACGATGGCCGACGTCATCGAGCGCTGGCAAACGATGACCCGCGAGCTGGGCGAGATCACCTCGTTTGAAGCGGGCCTGGCCCAGCGGCGCGAGACGCTGGCGCAGGCCGACGCCACGGCGCGCAAGGCGGCGGCGGCGTTGACGGCCTCGCGACAGAAGGCGGCCGGCGGTCTGGAGAAGAAGGTCAGCGCCACCCTGCGCGAGCTGGCCCTGGGCAACACCCGCTTGCCGGTGTCGATCGAGACGCGGGCCGACGTTGGACCGTCGGGCGCCGACAAGGTTCAGTTCCTGTTCGCGCCCAACCCGGGCGATCCCCCGCGGCCCCTGGCCAAGATCGCCTCGGGCGGCGAGCTGTCGCGGGTGATGCTGGCGGTGAAACAGGCGCTGGCCAAGACCGACCAGGTGCTGACCTATGTGTTCGACGAGGTCGACGCCGGCGTCGGCGGCGGCGCGGCGGAGACCATCGGCCGCAAGCTGAAAAAGATCGCCGAGGATCGCCAGGTCCTTGTGATCACCCACCTGGCGCAGATCGCCGCCTTCGCCGATGCGCACGTGCGGGTGACCAAGACGGCGTCGCAAGGACGGACGCGGGTGGCCATCGAAGCCATCACCGGCAAGGAGCGCACGGCGGAGCTAGCGCGCATGCTGGGCGGCGCCACACCGTCGGCGGAGGCCACCGCGCACGCCAGCGAGATGTTGCGCCGGGCGCGTCCGTGAGCCCACGCAAGACGTCCAAGGCGTCGCAGACCCGTCCGGGATTACAAGCACCGGCGAAACCTGTGGGTGAGCTTGCGGATAACGACGACGACGAAATTGACCGTCCAGAACCGTCATGCTACCTGGAGGAGGAGGACGCGCAGCAGACGTCTGCGGAATCCCAGGGAGATTTTTCGGAATTGGCACGGAGAAAACGCAAACGGCGCTCGGTCGAGATCCGCAACTCGGTGCGCCTGGGCGTGTTGCTGGTCGGGTTGGTCGGCGTCAATGTCTACGTCTTTTTTTTCAACCGCCACACGGCCCCGCGCGATGTGCTGAACCTTCAGTCCACCTCCAAGACCCTGGAGATGGAAAAGAAGGACGTCCTGAAAAAGGACGCCGAGAACGCCAAGGGGCGATTGCGGCAGCCCGTGAAATCGGAGCGGCCGTCGACAGCTATCGGCGCGTCAGCGTCGACCACACCCACGTCCACGTCCACTTCCACTTCGACGGCGGGCACGGCCATCGCCACGCCGGGAGCCGGCACGGCGGCGTCGGGAGCCAGTTCGGGAGCGCCCAGGCCCCTCATCCAGATTCCTTTTGCGCCACCCGACGAGCTGCCGGAAGGCGACGAAGCCAACACCGGTCCGACGGAAAAAATCATCGGCAACAGCGACACGCTGGGCGGCCTGCTGGCTCGCGAAGGCTTTGGACCTTCCGGTGCCAAGGTGGTGGCTGCGCTGAGCCGACTTTGCGATCCCAAGCTGATCCGGGGTGGCCAGCGCTACCTGGTGCGCGCCGACGATCAAGGCACGCCGGAGGCCTTCGAATACCACCCGACGGCGGTGCTTCGTTACCTGGTGGAAAAGCAGCCCGACGGCACCTGGAAAGGGCGCAAGGTCGAACAGGCCGTCGCCATTCGCACCGTCGAGGCGGCCGGTCTGGTCGAATCGTCGCTGTATGAATCGGTGCAGAAGTCAGGCGAGGCCAGCGCCCTGGTCAGCTTGCTGGTGGAACTCTTTGCCTGGGACGTGAACTTTTACGTCGACACCCACCCCGGCGATCACTGGAAGGTCATCGTCGAAAAGCAGTACCTGGGCGGCCAGTTTTACAAGTACGGCAACCTGCTGGCCGCCGAATACGGGGGCAAGGTCGGCACCTTCCGCGCCTTCTACTGGAAGCCGCCGGGCGCCACCAAGACGCCGGGCAAGTACTACGACGAGCGCGGGCAGGCCATCACCAAGACAATGTTGAAAACGCCGCTGCGGTACGTGCGCATCAGCTCCAAGTTCGACCGCAAGCGGTTCCATCCCATCCTGCACGTCGAAAAGGCGCATCTGGGAATCGACTACGCGGCGCCGGTGGGAACGCCGGTCTGGGCGTCGGCGTCGGGGCGGGTGGTCGAGGCGCAGATGAAGCGCGGGTCGGGCAACACCGTGGTCATCGCCCACGTCAACGGTTTGGCCACTCGGTATTACCACCTGTTGCGCTTTGCCCGCGGCTTGCACCCGGGCCTGGCCGTGCGCCAGAAGGACGTCATCGGGTACGTCGGCACCACCGGCCTGTCGACCGGACCGCACCTGCATTTCAGCCTGACCAAGAACGGCGCCTTCGTCGATCCCAGCAAGATGCAGGTCACGCGCGATCCGTCGGTCCCCGATCGCGCTGGTTTTTTGGACGCCATCCGCCCGCGCGTTGCTGCCCTCAAGGTGCTGCAACCGGCGGCGATGGCCCGCAACGAATAAGGCGTCGCGCCTTCAATCAGCGCGGGCGGCGCCGGCATTTCCGCCTGCTATACTGGCGCCTTCATGCTTCGCGTTGTGCTTGGGTTGATCAAGGGCGGAATCATCGGGGCCGCCGTCGGCTTCGGTGCGTTCCGGTTGGGATTGGCAGGCGGCGCGCTGGGCTTCGTCGTCTATGCGGCCGTGGGGGCCCTGGTGGGCGTCCTGGGTGGGAGGCCACCGTGGCGCCAGGAGACGTTGTGGACGTCGCTGATCAAAGGTTTGTTCGGGTTGCTGGTGTCGATGGGGCTTTACTGGGGGGCGCGCAAGCTGCTGGGACAGACCCACCTCTCCTTTGCCACCGGGCTCGGCGCGCCGGACCAGCCGCTGGTCGACATTCCCTTCCTGCTGGCACCCGTCATCGGGGCGATCTACGGGATCTTCGTCGAGGTGGACGACGCCGGTGGCGGCAGCGCCGCGCCCTCCGCGGGTACGCCCTCAGGCGGCAACCCGCCGCCCGCCCGTCGCTGACGACGGCAGCAGCCGCCGCCTAAACCTGCTTGGTCTGCGACGCAGGC
>JAXDMH010000755.1:0-9033 GCA_034666225.1 Myxococcales bacterium | reverse complement strand
TGGGGCTGGTGGCCAGGATGACCTCCCGGATGGCCTCCTGCCCGGCGCCGCCGCCGCATCGTTTGACCAGCTCGGCCACGCGCAGATCGTCGGGGCCGATACCGTCGAGCGGCGACAACAGGCCGTGCAGCACGTGATAACGGCCGCGATAGCCACCGGCGCGTTCGATGGCCGCCACGTCCTGCGGGTGAGCAACCACGCACACCAGCCCAGCGTCGCGGCGCGCGTCGGCGCAGATTGCGCAGGGATCCTTTTCCGTCAGATCCCAGCAGACGACGCAGAACCGAATGCGCTGTTTGACGTCGGTGATGGCGCTGGCCAGCGCCGCGGCGTCGTCGGGGGCCGCGCGCACGATGTGGAAGGCCAGCCGAGCGGCCGTCTTCTCGCCAATACCGGGAAGCTTGGCCAGCTGCTGTACCAGCCGGGCGATGGGCGACGCGTACATCTAATGGCCCACTAGGCGCCGAACATCCCTGGCGGCAACGGCAGGCCTCCGGTGACCCGCCCCAGCTCGTTCTGCGCCAGCTCGCGCGCACGTTCCAGGGCCAGGTTGACGGCGCCGACCACCAGGTCTTCGATCATGCGCTTGTCGCCCACCACCGCGGGGTCGATGGTGACGGAGACGATCTCGCCCCGACCGGACGCCACGCACTGGACCAGGCCTCCGCCGGTTTCGGCCTGCACCGTCTTCGAACCCAGCTCTTCGCGCACCCGGACCACCTCGGCTTGCAGGCGCTGGGCAGTCTCGATCAGCCCTTTCAGATCGGGGACGGTCACGTCTTGATCTCCTTCAATGCCGCACCGAAGAGATCCTGCGCCTTGCGCACCATCGGGTGCTGGCGCGCTTCGTTCTCCCTGTTCTTGCGATCGACCGCCAGCACGTCATTCTCGGCCCGCACCTCGGACCGCAATACCGGCGCCGCGCCGGCACTGCCCAGGCCCAGACCCAGCGTCAACCGGACCGCCTGACCGAAGGCCGCTGACAGCGCCTGCTCGATGTCGCCGCGCGCCTTCTCGGCCTGGTCCAGGGTAAAACGATCCGGCAACACCAGTGACAACCGGCCGGGCTCCAGCTCGGCCACCTCGGCGTGCGCCAGCATGCCGGCCAGCCGCGGACGCTGCGCCTCGAACGTGCTCAAGATGCGGCGCCAGATCTCGGCGGGTGGCGCCGACGGATCGACAACCGGGGGCAGCGGTGACGGCGCCGCCGCTGGCACTGCAACCGGTGCTGGCGCTGGTGCTGGCGAAGCGACGGGAGCGTGCGCCATCGACGACGACGACGACGTCGGCACGGCCGGGGCCGGGGGACGGGGCCGAGCGACCGACGGACTGGCGCTGCTCACGCCAGCTGAGCCGCCACCTTGCAGGCGCGACTCCAGGGCTTCGAACCGCTCCAGCAGATCCCCGATGGGCTCCAGCGGTTCGGAAAAGCAGAGATCGACCGCCGCCATTTCCAGGATCAACCGCGGCGATTGCGACTTGGCCGCGTCGTCCACGGCCCGGGCCCAGCGATCGAAAAGCACGCCCAGAAGACCGGCCGGCGCCCGCCCCGCCAGGGCCTTCATCTCTTCCAGCTCGTCCGCCGTCGCGTCAACCAGATCGCCGGCTTCGCGAATCCGCCCGACCACTTCCAGGTCGCGCAGAAATCCCAGCAACGCGCGCGCCATCTGCCCCAGATCGACGCCGCGATCGGCCGCCCGGGCCACCCCCCGCAGCGTCGCGCCGGCGTCCCGGGACAAGATCGCCGTCGTCAACTCGACCAGCAGGCGCCGATCGGCGATCCCCAGCACCTCGGCCACCACGTCGCGCCCCAGGGCCCCGTCTCCGACATAGGCGATCACCTGGTCCAGCAGCGACAGGCCGTCTCGAACCGAGCCTGCCGCCTGGCGGGCGATGAGGCGCACCGCCTCGGGATCGGCGGCGATCGATTCGGTGGCCAGGATCGACTGCAAGTGCTCGGTCAACCGGCCGGTCGGGATCAGCTTGAAGTCATAGCGCTGACAGCGAGAAAGTATGGTCGTCGGAATCTTGTGAACTTCCGTCGTTGCAAAGATGAAGACAACGTGCGGCGGAGGCTCTTCCAGCGTCTTGAGAAGCGCGTTGAACGCGCTGGTGGAGAGCATATGAACCTCGTCGATGATGTAGATCTTGCGCTTGCCCTTGGCGGGCAGGTACCGCGCGCCTTCGCGCAGGGTGCGCACGTCATCGACGCCGGTGTTCGATGCGCCGTCGATCTCCATGACGTCGACCGACCGTCCGCTGGCGATCTCGACGCAGAATTCGCATTCGCCGCAGGGCTGGGCGGTGGGTCCCTTGGCGCAGGAGAGCGCCTTGGCCAGGATGCGCGCCGCGCTGGTCTTGCCCACCCCGCGCGCACCAGTGAACAGAAAGGCGTGGTGGACCCGGTTCTGCTCGATGGCGTTGGTCAGCGTGCGGGCGATGTGCTCCTGGCCGACCAGCTCGGCGAAACGCTGCGGACGATATTTCCGCGCCAGCACCAGGTAGGACATCCGCGCAATCTACTTCGAACCGAGCGTCGGCGCAGCCCCGATCGGCGGCTGTCGTTGCCAGACGTCGTTAGACGACAAGGACAGACGTCAAGGACCCTCTCCTTGTCGTCGATATGAGGGTGCTTAACCTAGCCAGGGAGCGTTAGAGATGAGATTGGACAAGCTGACCATAAAGGCCCAAGAGGCGCTGCAGCACGCCCAGGAACTGGCCGAGCAGAAGGGCCACCAGGAGATGACTCCCGAGCACCTCCTGATGGCGCTTCTGACCCAGGACCAGGGAATCGCCGGGGCAATTCTTCGCAAGCTGGGCGTCGACACCGATACCCTGCAGAACGCCACCGAACGCGCCCTCGAGGATCTGCCGCAAGTACGCGGCGCCAACGCCGACGTTTACATCGGCCACCGGTTGAAGGCTGCCCTGGAGGGCGCCACCCAGCAGTCAAAGGAATTCAAGGACGAGTACGTCTCCAGCGAGCACATGTTGCTGGCGCTGGTGGACAAGGACCACGGCGCGGCCTCGCGGGTGCTGCGCGAGGCTGGTGTCAAAAAGGACAACCTCCTCAAGGCGCTGGCCGAGGTCCGCGGCTCCCAGCGGGTGACCGATCAACAGGCGGAAGGGAAGTATCAATCCCTGGCAAAATACACCCGCGACCTGACCGAGCTGGCCCGGAACGGAAAGCTGGATCCGGTGATCGGCCGCGACGAAGAGATCCGCCGGTCGATGCAGGTCCTGTCGCGCCGAACCAAGAACAACCCGGTACTGATCGGCGATCCGGGCGTCGGCAAGACCGCCATCGTCGAAGGGATCGCCCTGCGCATCGCCACAGGCGACGTCCCGGAATCGCTGAAGGACAAACGCATCCTGTCGCTGGATCTGGGCGCTCTTATTGCCGGAACCAAGTACCGAGGCGAGTTCGAGGATCGGCTGAAGGCGGTCTTGAAGGAGGTGACCGCGGCCGAGGGGGCCGTCATCCTGTTCATCGACGAGCTGCACACACTGGTGGGGGCCGGCGCGGCGGAAGGCGCCGTCGACGCCGCCAACATGCTGAAGCCGGCGCTGGCCCGCGGCGATCTGCGCTGCATCGGCGCCACGACGCTGGACGAATACCGCAAGCACATCGAGAAGGACAAGGCGCTGGAGCGCCGGTTCCAACCGGTTTACGTGGGCGAGCCGTCGCTGGTCGACGCCGTGGCGATCCTGCGCGGCCTGCGCGAACGGTACGAGGTCCATCATGGCATCCGCATTCGCGACAACGCCCTGGTGGCCGCGGTCCGTCTGTCCGACCGTTACATCAGCGGGCGTCAGTTGCCCGACAAGGCCATCGACCTGGTCGACGAGGCGGCCAGCCGCCTGAAGATGCAGATCGATTCGCTGCCCGAGCCGATCGATCAGCTGGTGCGCCGGCTGACCTCGCTGGCCATCGAAGAACAGGCCCTGTCCAAGGAGAAGGACGAGGCCTCGCGCAAGCGCCTCACCGCCGTGGCGGCCGAGATGGCCGAGCTGCACGAGCAGGTCGACGTCATGAAGAGCGTCTGGCAGCGCGAGCGTCAGATCATCGCCGATTTGCGCAAGCTGAAAGAGGCGATCGACACCGCCAAGACCGAGGCCGAGGTGGCCCAGCGGCGCGGCGATTTGAACCGCGCCGCCGAGCTGCGGTTCGGGCGGATTCCCGAGATGGAGAAGCAGGTGACGGCCAAGGACCTCGAGCTGAAGGCGGCCCAGAAACAGGGGTCCTTCCTGCGCGAGGAAGTCACGGAGGAAGACATCGCCGCCGTGGTCTCCAAGTGGACCGGAATTCCCGTCGACAAGATGCTGGAGGGAGAACAGGAGCGCCTCATCAACATGGAGGAGCGCCTGCACCATCGAGTCATCGGTCAGGACGAGGCGGTGGTGGCCATCGCCAATGCCGTGCGACGCTCGCGGGCCGGACTGCAAGACCCCAACCGACCGATCGGTTCGTTCATCTTCCTGGGCCCCACCGGCGTCGGCAAGACCGAGCTGGCCCGATCCCTGGCTGACTTCCTGTTCGACGACGAATCACACATGGTCCGCATCGACATGTCCGAATACATGGAAAAACACGCCGTCTCGCGCCTGATCGGGGCGCCTCCCGGCTACGTCGGCTACGACCAGGGCGGGCAGCTGACCGAGGCAGTGCGCCGCCGTCCTTACTCGGTGGTGCTCTTCGATGAGATCGAAAAGGCCCACCCGGACGTTTTCAATACGCTGTTGCAGCTGTTGGACGATGGTCGCCTCACCGACGGACAGGGACGGACGGTCGACTTTCGCAACACGGTCATCATCATGACCTCGAACGTGGGCAGCCACCTGGTCAGCGCCAGCGGCGACTGGGAGCGCGAAGACGTTCGCAACCAGGTTATGGAAGAGCTGCGCAGAACATTCAGGCCCGAGTTCCTGAACCGCGTCGACGACATCGTCATTTTCCACAAGCTGGGCCGCGCCGAGATCGACCGCATCGTCGATCTGCAGCTGGAGCGACTGCGAAAGCTGCTGCGCGAACGCGATCTGGAGCTGGAGCTGGCGCCGGACGCCCGCGCCTTCCTGGCCGACCGCGGTTACGACCCCGCCTATGGCGCGCGACCGTTGAAGAGGGCCCTGCAGCGGTACATTCAGGATCCGCTGGCCAAGCTGCTCTTGCGTGGCGAGTTCGCTCCCGGTGACACCGTCGTCACCATGCGTCCCAAGATTGTCGATCCGAGCGCGGCGAACGCGGCGAACGCGGCGAACGCGGCGAACGCGGCAATGACGGGCGACGAACAGCTTGTGTTCGTCAAGAAAAGGCACTCGCCTGTTGCTGCAGTCTCGTGACATGATCGCCAGCGCGCCCAACCGCGGTGCCACACCATCCACCCACCATGAAGGATCTCTACAAAACTCTCGGCGTCGCTGAAAATGCCGACGAAACTACGATCAAGAAGACCTATCGGAAGCTGGCCAAGGAGTTCCATCCTGACGTCACCGGCGGCGACAAGAAGAAGACCGAGCGTTTCAAGGAGATCAACGAAGCATACGGCGTCCTGGGCGACGCCCAGAAACGCGCCGAGTATGACCGCCTGAAGCACGCGCCGGTCCGCCCTGACGGCATGCCGGAAGGGTTCGACGCCGAGGCTTTCGCCCGCGCCTTCGGAGGCAATGCCCGGGCGGGCGCCGGCGGCAACGTCAATTTTTCCGGAGATTTCGGCGACCTGGGCGACATCTTCTCTAGCCTCTTCGGCGACGCCGAACCGGGGGGGCAGCGTGGTCGTGGCGGCGATCCCTTCGGCCGCGCGCGGCAGCGGCCGGCCCGCGGCGCCGATATGGAAGGGCAGCTGGAGGTGACGTTTTCGGAGGCCGCGCTGGGCACCCGCCGCACCGTCCGGGTCGGCAGTGGCCAGCAAGTGGAGGTCTCCATCCCGCCCGGGGTGGAAACCGGCGGGCGGCTGCGAATCGCCGGACAAGGCGCCCCGGCCCCCAGCAAGGGCGCTGTGCCCGGGGACCTTTACCTGGATATCGTCGTTCGTCCCGATCCATTTCTGCGGCGCAATGCCTCCGATATGGAGATGGACCTGCCGGTTTCCGTGGCCGAGGCGGCCCTGGGCGCCAAGATTGGAGTGCCCACCGTCGACGGACAGGTGACGGTGACAGTTCCGCCCGGAACATCCAGCGGCGCCCGGCTACGCTTGCGCGGGCGGGGTATCAAGAAGCCGGAGGGGACCCGCGGCGATCAGATTTGCCGGGTGGAAATCGTGGTGCCCAAGATTCCGCCCGGGGACACCGAGCTCAAGCGCCTTTTCGAAGAAATCGCAAAACGAACGGCAGACACGCCCGTGAGGAAGTTTTGACGCGAGGAAGTTCTGATGTTCAGGAAGTTCTGACGTCGATTTGCCTAGTCCTTTTCAGCAACAGCGGCATCATAGTAAGAGGGAAAATCTAGATGACCACCTCTGAAACCAAAACACTGCCTCTTCTGTCCCTTCGCAACCTGGTGCTCTTTCCGGGCGCCGTGATGCCGGTGGAGATTGGTCGCCCAAGCTCACTGCGTCTCATAGACGCCCTGGGCGGCAAAGGTGCGCACGTCCTGGTGGGCACCCAAAAAGACGCCGACATCGAAGAACCCGCGGGCGCGGATCTCTACACGATCTGCGTCGAGGGGGAGATTGTCCGCATCGTCAAGGCGGCGGAAAACCGGGTCACCGCCGTGCTGCGCGGCCTGGAACGCCGCCGCGTGGTCGGCTTTGTCCAGGAACGGCCGTACCTGACGGCATCGTTTGAATCACTGAACGAGATCCGCAAGGATCCGATCGAGATCGACGGTCTGGGTATGGCCGTTTACGACGTGGCCAAACAGCTGATCGCCATATCGCCGGACATTCCGGACGAGACGGCTCAGGTGCTAGACCAGCACAAGGACCCGGCGCGCCTGGGCGACATTGTCGCCGCAACCGTTGATCTGTCGCCTGAAGAGCGGGCGTCGCTGCTGGTCGAGATCGATGTCGCCGAACGGCTGCGGCGCCTCCTGGTGCTGCTGCAACGCAAGGTCGAGCTGATCAAGGTCAAGCAGAAGATCGATTCGCAGGTGCGGGAGGAGTTCTCCAAGCACCAGCGCGAGGCGGTCCTGCGCCAGAAGCTCAAAGCCATTCAAGACGAGCTGGGTGAAGGCGAAGACGCCAGCGACCTGGACGCCTTCGAAGAGAAGATCAAAGCCGCGCAGATGCCGGAAGAAGTGGCTAAGACGGCCCGCAAGCAGCTTGAGCGCCTGAAGCAGATGGCGCAGTCCTCGGCCGAGTACACGGTCCAGCGCACCTATCTGGAATGGCTGGTCGAGCTGCCCTGGAACAAGCAGACAGAGGATCGGCTGGATTTAGATAAAGCCCGGGAGATCCTGGACGCAGATCATTACGACCTGAAGAAGGTCAAGAAGCGCATCCTCGAATACCTGGCCGTTCGCAAGCTGGCGCCCGGCAAGAAGGGGCCCATCCTGTGTCTGGCCGGCCCTCCCGGCGTCGGCAAGACGTCGCTGGGCAAGTCCATCGCCCGTTCGCTGGGGCGCGAGTTCATTCGCGTCTCGCTGGGTGGCGTGCGCGACGAGGCGGAGATTCGTGGCCACCGGCGCACGTACATCGGCGCGCTGCCTGGCCGCATCGTGCAGGGCATGCGCCGCGTGGCCAGCAAGAACCCGGTCTTCATGCTGGACGAGATCGACAAGCTGGGCGCCGATTTCCGCGGCGACCCGTCGGCCGCCTTGCTTGAGGTGCTGGATCCGGAGCAGAACGCCACGTTCTCGGACCACTATCTCGAGGTGAACTTCGACCTGTCGAACGTCATCTTCATCGCCACGGCGAACATGCTGGACCCGATCCCGCCGGCGTTGCTGGATCGCATGGAAATACTGGAGATCCCGGGGTACACGCGCGAGGAAAAGCTGGAGATCGCGCGCCGCCACCTGGTCCCCAAGCAGGTCGGCGAGCACGGGCTCACCGATCAACAGATCGTCCTGCCCAACGACGCGCTGACGACGATCATCGAGCAGTACACGCGCGAGGCCGGCGTGCGCAATCTCGAGCGCGAGATCGCCAACGTCATCCGCGCCATCGCCGTGAAGATCGCCGAATCGCAACCCTACGAACCGACGATCTCGGCCGAAGCGGTGGGCGACATCCTGGGGCCGCAGAAGTACTACTCGGAGGCGGCGGAGCGCACGGAGATCCCGGGTGTGGCCACAGGCCTGGCCTGGACGCCCGCGGGCGGCGACATCCTGTTCATCGAAGCGTCGGTGATGCTGGGGAAGGGATCGCTGATCCTGACCGGGCAGCTGGGCGACGTGATGAAAGAGTCGGCACGGGCGGCGTTGTCCTGGGTGCGCACGCACGTCGACGACCTGGGCATCAACGTCGACTTCGAGAAGACGGACATCCACCTGCACGTTCCCGCGGGCGGCGTGTCGAAGGACGGCCCGTCGGCGGGCGTGGCGATCACCGTGGCGTTGACCTCCCTGCTGACCGGCCGGCGCGTACGTGGTGATGTGGCCATGACCGGCGAGATCACGCTGCGCGGGACGGTGCTGCCCGTCGGTGGCATCAAGGAGAAGGTCCTGGCCGCGCACCGGGCGGGCATCAAGCGGGTCATCCTGCCCGAGCGCAACCGCAAGGACATCGTCGACATTCCGGACACCGTCCGCCAGGAACTGGAGATCTCCTTCGCCAAGAAGATCGACGACGTCCTGGAAGCGACGCTGGAGGAGGTTCCGGTGGTCGTCCCCGGGCCAGACGCGCCCACCAGCACCGAAGCGACCGCGCGCGCCTGATCGCGCCGCTAACCAATGACCCGGCCGTCGACGATCAAATCGCCGACGGCCGTTGGTGTCTCCAGGATGAACGTCGGCGCTTCCGCCTGCAGCGCGGCGGGTGGCGTGTATCCCCAGGTGACGGCGGCGACGGCGCAACCGGCGGCACGAGCCACCTGAATATCCGGCAAGCCGTCGCCGACCAGGACCGCCGCGGTCGGCGAGAGCTTGTGCTGGGC
>JAXDMH010000754.1:0-4264 GCA_034666225.1 Myxococcales bacterium | reverse complement strand
CGCCAGGCCGCAATCCGATCGATGAACGCCCGCGTGCGCGCCACCAGCTGGATCGGCGGCGAACGCCTGCGCGCATCCGTCCTGATGCTGGTGACCCGCCCCGGCCAGTTGCGTTTCGAAGCCGAGGTCAGCCTGCAAGGAACGGTTTCCATTCTGACCACCGACGGCGTTCAGTTTTCGCTGCTGGACCTGCAGAAGAACGAGCTGCACCGCGGCCCGGCCTGCCCGTCCAACGTCGCCTCGCTGATTCGCATCCCGCTGGCGCCGTCGGAGGTGGCGGCCATCTTGTTAGGCGACGTGCAGCTGGAAGCGCCGACGGGCGAGGTCGGCGATCAGGTGACCTGGGATCCGGCGCGCGGCGCCGACGTGCTGACCCGCATCGACGCCGGAGGTCGGCGGACGCGCCTTTATTTTCAAGAGCACGGCCGCGATCGCGATCTGATCGGCGTGGTCCGCGAGAATCAACAGGGCGTGCGGCTGTGGCAGACCGCCTACGATGATCTGCGATCGGTCAGTACCGTGCGTTTGCCAGGGGTGATTCGGTTCGCCGAGGCCAACGAAAGCTTCGACCAGGGCGTCGAGGTGAAATTCAAAGACGTCACCATCAACGCCACGCCGCGCCCGGAAGACTTCACGCTGGCGGTGCCGCCGGGCATCGCCGTCCACGAGGAGACCTGCGGATCGTGAGTGTCGCTGCAGCGGAGGTCGCAAGCGCAGACGCAGGCGCAAGCGCAAGCGGAACTCGTCTTTTGCAAGTGCGCGGGCTGACCACCGCCGTTCGCAGCGGCGGGCAGGATCTGGCCGCGGTTCGCGACCTGTCGTTCGACATCGGCGTCGGTCGGACGCTGGGACTGGTCGGAGAATCGGGCTGCGGCAAATCGCTGACCGCGCTGTCGATCCTGCGCCTGTTGCCCGAGCCGGCGGTGCGCATCGTCAGCGGCGAGATCCATTTCGACGGCGTCGACCTGGCCCGCGCGCCCGAGGCGGCGCTGCGCCAGATCCGGGGCCGCCGCATCGCCATGATCTTTCAAGAACCGTCGACGGCGCTGAACCCGGTCAAGACCATCGCCGATCAGGTGGGCGAGCCGCTGCGCATTCACGAAGGCCTGTCACGCCGCCAGGCCGACGCGCGGGCCGTCGAACTGCTGGATCAGGTGGGAATTCCCGCCGCCGCCGAGCGGGCCCGAGCCTACCCCCACCAACTGTCGGGCGGCATGAAGCAGCGGGCCACCATCGCCATGGCCCTGGCCTGCCGGCCGCGACTGCTGATCGCCGACGAACCCACCACGGCCCTGGACGTGACGGTGCAAGCGCAGATCCTGCAACTGCTGGCGCGCCTGGGGCACGAACTGGGAATGGCGGTCCTGCTGATCACGCACGATCTGGGCGTGGTGGCCGAGACCTGCGACGACGTGGCCGTGATGTACGCCGGCCGCATCGTCGAGCAAGCACCGGTGGCCGCGCTGTTCGCGGCGCCTGCGCACCCGTACACCGTCGGGCTGATGCGCGCCGTCCCGCGCGCCGAATCGACGAATCCGCCGCCGTCGCGCGCGGATGACCGAGCGCCGCCTGGTGCGCGCGGGCGGCTGCTGGAGATCGCGGGCACCGTGCCGCCTCTGTCGGCGCCGCCGCCCGGCTGCGCCTTCGCTGATCGCTGTCCGCGCGTCCAGGACGACTGTCGGGCGGCCATGCCGGCGCTGACGGCGGGCGGCGATCCGGATCATCTGTTTCGCTGCCTTCATCCTCACCGACCTGATCAAGGCAACGAACCGTTGGTGTGACGGGAAGGCCGCCGTGTCGTTGCTGCGCGTAGAAGGACTGGTCAAACACTTTGCCCAGGGCGGTGGCCTGCGCGGACCGCGCGCCGTGGTGCACGCCATCGACGGCGTGTCGTTCTCTATCGCCCAGGGCGAAACGTTGGGCCTGGTCGGCGAATCGGGATCGGGCAAGACGACCCTGGGCCGAACCGTGTTGCGCCTGGCGCCGCCGACCGCGGGCAGGGTGGTGTTCGACGGAACGGACATGGGCGCGCTGTCGCGACCGGCCTTGCGGCAGATGCGTCGCCACATGCAGATGATCTTTCAGGACCCGGTCGGATCGCTGAACCCGCGCATGACCGTCGAAGACATCGTCGCCGAGCCGCTGGACATCCACCGTCTGACGACGTCGAAGGCCGACCGCCGCGAACGGGTGAGCGGCCTTTTGCGCCGCGTGGGCCTTGGCCCCGAAGCCTTGCTCCGGCTACCGCACGAATTTTCCGGCGGCCAGCGCCAGCGCATCGGCATCGCCCGCGCCCTGGCCTCGCGTCCGCGCTTCATCGTCGCCGACGAACCGATCTCGGCCCTGGATGTTTCCATCCAGGCCCAGATCGTGAATCTGCTGGGCGACCTGCAGGCTGCCGACGGCCTGGCCTTTCTCTTCATCTCACACGACCTGAAAGTGGTCCGCCACCTCGCCCACCGCGTGGCCGTGATGTACCTGGGCCAGATCGTCGAGCAGGCGCCGGCGGCCGCCCTGTACGCAAACCCTGCCCACCCCTACACCCGCGCGCTGCTGTCCGCGATCCCGTCCATGGATCCAGGCCGCAAACGGCTGCGCGTGTTGCTGGAAGGCGACCCGCCGTCGCCGCTGGCACCGCCGCCCGGCTGTCGCTTTCACCCGCGCTGCCCCATCTACGCCGAGAAGAAGGATCCGGTGTGCGTCGAGAAGGCGCCCGCGCTGGCGCCGTTTGCAGGCGCGAGCGCGGAGCACGTGGCGGCGTGTCACTTCGCGGGGTGAGGGATTCGGAATGTCGCCAGTCAGAATCCGTTGCGCTGTCCGCGCGCCATGATCTTCACACTGGCGATCTTCACCGACGCGAGCCCGGTCGTGTGCATCGTGTTCAACGACTGACTGGCGATGTTGGCTGGAAGCTTGGCTACATTGAGCGCCCACAGTTCGATCTCATAATTCCCGGGACCGGCGCCCGGTCCTTCATAGCCGGGCGTGCCGCCGAACGCGCTCTTCTGAGTGGCTCCAGCCGGATTTGTGGGCATTGCCCCTCGCGGCAGATTCGCGGGCAGCATCATCGTGCTGACGGGGATGTCCCAGAGGATCCAGTGCGTGTTTTTCATCGTGGCGTCGAACATCGAAATCGCAAAACTCATGGTGCCTGCGGGAACCCCATCCCACGCCAACGCGGGGGATTGATTCATCGGAGCGGAGGCCGACGCCGGTAAGGCCAGGTTGTTTCCCATCATGGTCAGCGTCGAGCTCTTGAAGGTCAGAGCTCCCGTCGACGCGTCTCCAGCGGTTTCCCCCGCTTCGGACGGACTATCCTTCGGCGCATCTGCAACGTCAGCGGCTCCGTCATTCACGGAGCTGCCGCCGGACCCGCTGCCGCCGCTGCCCGAACCGCCGCTGCCGGCTCCACCCGACCCCGAACCACCGCTGCCGGCTCCACCGCTGCCACTTCCGCCGCTGCCACTTCCCGAACCACCGCTGCCCATCGCCCCGCCCGAACCGCCAGAACTCCCCCCCGAAGAGCAACCCAAAGCAAACAGCATCGAGAAACAGACAGTCCCGACAGCGAGACGCGAAGCGAAAGCGTGGCTCATCACAGTCCTCCTAGGAAGATCGGAATCTAGCACCTTTCGGCGCCCGAAAAGATCGTTATACCGGCAAGAAAATCGTGGTGGTGTCGCGTCGAAAAGGATCAATGACCTGCGTATTTTCTTGTCGCGCTCACGAAGTAACGGTATCGACGAATGGGAGTCACTATCCTCCGCCAATGACCTCGTGGTCGAAACTAACGATCGCCGCGCTGCACACCGTTGCGGCGTCGATTCTCGTCGTCAGCGTCACTCCGTTCTTCCTGGCTTCCGGAAGCGACAGCCTCGTCGAGATACGATCACCGACGCTCGCTATCAAAGCCCTGGCCGTGGTGGCATCCACCGCTGCGCTGCTGTGGGCGATCTTCGGCGAGCGTCGCCGTCGAATCAGGCGATTTGGAGTCTACCTGCTGGGCGTGTGCGTCCTGGGAATGGCGACGCATGCGGTGATCGTCAATTACAAGAAGGGCGTCGTTCAGGAATACTGGTTCTTTGCCAAGTTCGATCGGGCGCCGTTCGATATCGCCGACGGCATTGCGCAGGATTGGCGAGTCAGGCCAACGATCGGCGGCGTTTTCCTCACTCACAAACGAACCGGCCGACGCGTCTTCGTCTTCACCGGCGTCGGGCCGTTCCGGATCGACGCCGGCCCGCTTCACCCCTGACCCGTCGCC
>JAXDMH010000753.1:0-6319 GCA_034666225.1 Myxococcales bacterium | reverse complement strand
CAGCTGTACGCAGCGCCACGCCCGCCTGCCCGACGACGGCGAGTGGACGTGCGCCGAGATGGCGGGCGCCGTGCTGTGCTTGGGTGGCGAGCCGCCGGCGGGCGTCGTGCCGGCGCCCGCCGACCCGGCCTGGCAGTGTGGGGCGCGCCGCGGGCCGCGCTCGCCGCGCGACAGGGACGGGGCGCGCGTGTGCGTCGACCTGGCGCCCGATTTTCCCGACGGCAACATGACGGGCTGGCGGTGCCGGGCGTTGAACGAGCTGCCGGGCGCGCGTGTGTGCGAGCGCGACGCGGGCGCGACGGCGACATTGTCGGCGACGTTGTCGGCGACGTTGTCGGCCACTTGCGACCGCGCCCATCCGTGCGTCGACGGGGCGCTGTGCGTTGGGCAGCGCTGCGTGCCGGCGCGGCCGGCGCCTTCCTGCTGGCTGGATGTCGATTGCGCGGGCGGCGTGTGCCGCTTCGGAACCTGCGTGATGGAGACGCGCCCGTGAGGACGGCGCGCTTGGCTGTCGTGGCCGCGGTGCTGGTGGCGCCGCCCGCTTGCCACCGGTCAGGGCCCCTCTGCGTGGACGGCGCGCGCCTCGTGCTCGACGCACCCACGGCGCCCGTGGGCTTTGACGGTCCCTTCTCGATTCACGCGGCGCCGGCGCCAGGGTGTGAAGACGCCCGCGCGGGTCACATCACGTGGCGACAGATCGCGGGCGTCGCGGCGCGCGCGCCCGCGGTGTCCGGCGACGGATTCACGTACCAGGGCAGGGCGCCTGCTTTTCGTGATGTCGTGCCCGCTCCCGTTCCGTGGGGCATCGTGCCGCTGTCGCCCCGCACGCGCGGCGAGCTGGTGCTCGAGGCCACCTGGCGCGACGACCACGGCCACGTCGAACAACATGAAGTGCGGGTCTGGGCGTCGGCGCGTTCCGGCGGCCTGGCGAATGCGCCGGTGGGCGCGCGTCTTTACCTGGGCGGCGCCGGCTGGCACGTCGAGACCCGCCCCGCCAGCGGCCGCGCCGCTGTCGAGCTGGCGGACGGCGTGGCGAGCCTGCTGCCTGACACCTCAGGCGACTGGCATCTCGCCGACGGCGCCGGCCGGGACCTGACGGTGCGCGCGACACGCTACGATCAAACGCCGCTCGACTGTGGCCGCTCGGGCTGTCACGCCTCGCTCGCCGACGCGGCCGCGGGCAGCCCGATGACGACCGTGCTGGCGCGGGGGCTCACGCCGGCGCCCGACGGTCACGGCGCCGCGTTCGGCGTGACATATCCAGGCTGCGCGCTGGGGTGCCACGCCACCGGCGAGCCCGGCGTCGACGACGGCGGCTTCTCGCAGGTGATGGGCGAGCTGGGCATGGCGCGGCTGGCACCGCAGACGTGGGCGCAGTTGCCGCGCCCGCTGCGTCGCCTCGGCGGCGTGGGATGCCTGGCCTGCCACGGACCGGGCGCGCTGCCCGATCAGTCGGCGCGCTGGGCCATCCTGCGCGCCGACGTATGCGCCGTCTGTCACGACGCACCCCCGCGCTACGGTCACGTCGCGGCCTGGCGACAGACCGCCATGGCGCGCGCCGATCGCGATCCGCGCGCCGCCAGCGAGCGCGCCTGCGCGCGCTGCCACACGACGTGGGGCTTCCTGGCGGCGACGTCGCCGACAGAGCGCGCCGCCGTGAATCGCCGCCCGCCGCCCGCCGCCGCCGTCGGCACCATCGGCATCACCTGCGCCGCGTGCCACGCCGTCCACGCGACAAGAACATTATCAGGAACCCTGGGAGGGTTCCTGCAACCTCCCGCGATCCAGTCCACCGCCCCCGCCGCCCCTCCGGCTCCGAACCCCTCTCACCGCTTGCGGGGAGAGGGTAAGGGTGAGGGGGCTGGTGACGTTGAGGGGTCCGTTCCGTCCGTCCCCGCCCCCGCGCTCCTCCGCGCGACGCCGCTGCCCGCGCTGCTCGCGAACATCACCTTGCCGCCGGCCGCCGAAAAAAGCCGCGTCTGTCTCGGCTGCCATACGCCCGACGCCACCGAGAAGGCGCCGTCAGCCTCGGCGGCCGCGCTGTGGTTGGGGCGAGGCGGGCTGGAACCGGAGACGGGCAAGGCGCTGGTGGGCGCCACGCCGCACGCCGCGGTCGCCGGCGGGTGCGTCGGTTGCCATCGCGCCGGTCCATCCAGCGTCGAGCACGGTGCCGGTCACGCCTTCGCGGCGTCGCCCGCGGCCTGCACGCCCTGCCACGCGCAGCCCTTGCCCGCGAACGATCTGCGGGCACGCGCGCTGGCGCTGTGGGCGGTGTGGCGGGCACGCGCCGGCGACGCTGCGAAAGGGCGCGACGGGCCGCCTCACGCGGGCGGCGCCCCGGGCCTCGATCGACGCACGCCGCTCGGCCGGGCCGCGTGGGATCTGTCGCTGGTGCTCGAGGATCCGGCGGCCGCGACCCACAACGGTGCTTACGCGCGCGTCTTGCTCGCGGCCGCCGAGCGCATTCTCAAACCCGCGGCCTTCCCCGACGCATCCCCCCGAGGAGAGAGACCATGAGCGGGTTTCTTCGTCGACGCCCGTTCCTGCTCGCCGTCTGTCTGGGCGCCGCCGCGACCGCCGCGCGCCCGGGGCAGGCGCAAACGCCGCCGGAGCCGCCGGTCGCAACCACGTTGCCCCTGCGCCTGGCCCTGCAGACCGAGGCCGCCTTCGGCGTCATCACGGGGGCCTTTCGTAATCAGCTGGTCGGCGCGCGCCTCGATCTCGGCTTCTCACCGCGTGTCCACTTCGGCGGTTACCTCGGCTACGCCAACCTCAAGGGAAAGGACGGCCGCGCGAACAGCGCGCTGACGTACGCGCAGCTCGAATATCTCGCCGGCGATCTGGACGCGCGCGTTCGCTACCCCATCCGCTTCGCGTCCGGCTACCTGGGCGGCAACGGCCCCGTGGTGCGCCTGACCGCGGGCCTGGCCATCGCGCTGACGCCAAAGCTCGACCTCATCACCGAGCTCCTCGCCCCCACACTCTGGGTCACCAACAACCAACTGCTGCTCTCGATGAGCCTCTCTCTCGAGCTGGCCCTGCGTTTTTGAGCCGCTGACGGTTGATCAGCCGAGCGCGCGTGTCACCAGGTCTTCCAACCTGGCGCGTGGGGCGGCGCCGATCAGCTGGCCGACCACCTGGCCGTTCTTGAACACCATCAGCGTGGGCATGCTGCGCACGTCCAGCTTGGCGGTCAGCTCGGGGTTGGCGTCGACGTCGCATTTGCCGACCCGCAGGCGGCCGGCATAGGCGTCGGCGATGGCGTCGATGTGCGGCGCGATCATGCGGCAGGGCGCGCACCATGCGGCGGTGAAGTCCACCAGCACAGGAATGTCCGACTTCAGGGCTTGCTCGTCAAAGTTCAGCTCGGTGATTTCGATCAGGTTCTCGCTGGCCATGGTTCGTCTCCTTACGGGTTCGGTGTCGCCGGTGGTTGGTTGACGGCCGTCATGCACGCTTGCAGGTTGGCCTTCGCGCGATGCAGAAGCACCGCCACGTGTCCGGGGGTGATGCCCAGCGTGCGGGCGACGTTCTCGCCATCCACCTCGTCCAGCATGCGCAGGGTGACCACCATGCGCTGCACGTCGTTCAGGCGTTGCACGCAGCCGCGCAGCTTCAGCTCGTCCTCGGCGGCGGCGATCAGCTCATCGACCGACGGCGCCGCCGCCGGCAAGGCGTCCAGCAGCGCGGCGTCGGAATGATGCGGGCGGGCCACAGCGGCCAGCCGGCGCCGGTTGCGCGCGGCGTTTCGCACCAGCACCGTCAGCAGCTTGGCGGATTCCGTCTGCGCGTCGACCAGCGTGCGCGCTTGCGGCAGCGTCAGGAAGGTCTGGAACGCCTCCTGGACGATGTCGAACGCGTCCTCGGCGCTGGCCCCTTCGCGCCGGGCGATGCGCGCCAGGTACGCGCGGTGATCATGCACCAGCCGCCCCACCCAGGTGACGAAGTCGCTGCGCTGCTCCGCGGTGCACGGGCAGTCGCGCCCGTGCGGCTGGCTGACAGGTGGGGACTTGATGTTCGCGTCGGCAGGGGATGGCATGTTTGGGTGCCCAGAAGTAGATGCCTGACCCTGACAGAGGTGCCGAACTGGCCGCGCATTACGTTGATCTAATTCAGAACCCTCAAAGGGTTCCGAACCTCCCGCGACGGGCCTCCGACGGCAAAGCCGTCTTCGCCCCACGCGAATAGCGCGGCGCCACGGGATCTGGCCTTCAGCTAGGATGGCCGCGTGTCCGACGCCCTCGATGACGTGCCGGTCCGGCTGGCGGAGCTGGTAGCCGCGCTTTCGCTGGGCATCGATCTGGGTTTCGGGCAGCCGATGGAGCACGTCTTGCGGCAGTGCCTGATCGGTCTGCGCCTCGCCGAGCGCCTGGGCCTGGACGAGCAGCAGCGGGCGACCGTCTATTACTCGGCCCTGCTGATCAACGTCGGCTGCCATTCCGATGCGCACGAGCAGGCCAAGTGGTTCGGCGACGACATAGCGGTCAAGGCCATCAAGTACAAACACGACTCGCGGAGTCTGCGCATGGCCGCCTCCAGCCTGCGCTTTCTCGGGTCCGGGCATCCACCGCTGCATCGTTTTCGGCTGGGGCTGGAATTCGCGCTGTCGGGCCACCGCCAGGTCGACAACATGGTCGCTCACCATGCCGCCATCGCGCGCAGCCTGGGCGAGCAGCTTTCGCTGCCAGAAGACGTGCTGCAGGCGCTGGGCGCTGCTTACGAGCGCTGGGATGGGCGGGGCTGGCCAGGCAAGCTGAAGGGCGATCGGATTCCCCTGGCGGCGCGCATCGCGCAGGTCGCCGAGTACGTCGAGGTGGCGAACCGCATCGGCGGCGTCGCAGCGGTCAAGAAGCTTGCACGGCAATGGCGTGGTGGACAGTTCGACCCCGCGGTCGCGGATCTTCTTGTCGCGCACGGCGACGCGCTTCTCTCGGGGATCGACACCGTCGCCGCGTGGGACGCCGTGATCCGCGCCGAGCCTGCGCTGGCCGTGGTGGTCCTGGGCGAGCAACTGAACGCGGGACTGGTGGCGATCGCGAATTTCGTCGATCTGAAGTCACCGTACTTTCTGGGTCACGCCCAGGCTGTCGCCGATCTGGCCGGAGAAGCCGCTGCGCGCCTGGGAATGGCGCCAGCAGAGGTGCGGCTGCTGCGCCAGGCAGGACTGGTCCACGGCCTGGGGCGACTGGGGATCTCGAACGCCATCTGGGACAAACGGGGCCCGCTGGGCGCCGGAGAATGGGAGCGCGTTCGCATGCAACCCTATTTAACTGAGCGCATGCTGCGTCAATCCCAGGCGCTGGCCCCAATCGCGCGCATCGTCGTGCAGCACCGCGAGCGACTGGACGGCTCCGGGTACCCGCGCGGGCTGACCGGCGCGGCCATCTCGCGCGAGGCGCGGCTCCTGGGCGCCGCCGACGCTTACCAGGCGATGTGCGAACCCCGCCCCCACCGCCCGGCGCGCACGGCGGAGGAGGCGGGCGCCGAACTGCGGGCCCAGGTCAAGATGGGTCGCCATGACGCCGAGGCGGTGGCGGCCATTCTTGGTGCGGCCGGGCACCGCGTGGCCCGGCGGCGCGAGGGGCCGGCGGGACTGACCTTGCGAGAGGTCGAGATCCTCAAGCTGGTGGCGCGCGGTCTGTCGAACAAAGAGATCGCGAAGACCCTCTTCATCTCGGCCAAGACCGTCGCCAACCACATCGAGCACATCTATTCAAAGATCGACACTTCATCTCGGGCCGCGGCGGGCCTGTTTGCGATGCAGCACGGACTGCTCCCCGAGCAGGAATTTCCAGCGCGCATCACCGCCTGAACCGCCGGGCCGCCCGACGCCGATCATCCACCCATGGTGGCCTTCATGTTCTTCATCATCACTTCTTGCGTCTTGCGCAGTTCGCCGGTCGGGCTGAACTGCACGATCTCGGTGTCCGGCTGGTGGCTGACGGGTGTGTGACCGGGCGGCGCGTAGTAGGCCTCGCCCGCTTCGTAGATCTCTTCGCGATCGGCGAAGCGCATGGTCATCCTCCCCTTGACGACGTAACCCCAGTGCGGGCACTGGCAGCGATCATCGGGAAGCCCTTTCATCAGCGGTGTCGCGTCGATGTCCTGGCGAAACTGGACAAAGCTCACCGTGTAGTCGGCAAGATCGTCCTCCCGATCGACCACCGGTCCATGATCCCCACCCTTGGTCGCGCTCTTCTTTGACGTCTTCGGCATTTGTCTGGTCTCCTTTGTTGAACTCTGGCGTCAGCCTAGGTGACGGCAGGTCGCCACGTCATGAGGCGTTTGCCCCATTTTCCGAACGGCGATTTTTTTCTGG
>JAXDMH010000752.1:0-2935 GCA_034666225.1 Myxococcales bacterium | reverse complement strand
TGCCCTGCCGCTACTACAGGATCAGGCGGCTCCGGGCCGAGCTCGTCGAGCAGGCAAGACCGAGAACGCCGAGAACGGACGACAGCGCTTCTCGACTCCATCTGTCGACTACCGCCCTGGTTACAGTCGCGGTGGGGGGACCGAGGAAGCGGCGGCGCGAAATAGGGTTCCGCGCAGGCTGCCTCGACCGGTGCGGAGCGCGACGGTTATCCAGGCGACGACGAGGCCGAGGTAGAGCACCACGGCTGCCACGCGGAACAGGTTCGATTCCGTATGTCGTGCGAGCTCGGAGGTGCCCAGGACGAAGGTGCCCACGGGGAAAGTGAATGACCACCAAGTCAATGAGAACGGCAGGTGCTTGCGAGCGGTACGCACCGTGACCGCGCCCGCGATTGCACCCCACAACACGGCAAAGCCCCAGACCGGCACGCCGTAGACCACGCCGAGAGCCTGCAGCGCCGAGGAGTACGGCGCGGGCAGCACCGAATGGTCGACGTCGCCGAGCAGGTTGGCGGCGGCAATCGACTGACCTAGCGGCCCCAGAACGATCCAGAGGGTTGGCACCATCGTCGCGTCACCCGTCTTGTAGAGCGCAAGGCGGTGCCAGATAAGAGTGATCACCACGATCGAGGCGAGCAGCGACAACCCGAACATCGCGTAACAGGACAGTAATAACGCAAGTCGCGCCTGTCCCGCGGGCGCGTACGGGACCAGCAGGGCGCCGGTGGATGCCGACACCATCGGTGGCACTACCGGCATCAGCCAACCGCCGAACGCGCTGTCAGGCTTGACGTCGTGGCGAGTGAACGTGAAGAAGGGCACTACCGCGGCCGCAGCCAATCCGGTCAAGGTGCCGGCGAACCACAACACCCAGTCGATATCGATGGCAGCCCGGAGGCCGACAACGTCGCGGCCGAGCAGGATCGTCCCGGCTCCGACGGTGAGCAAGGCCATCGGCGGAGCGCCATAGAAGTGCGCCATCACGGGGTTGAGAAGGTTGCGACGGGCAGCACCGGGGTTGCGCACCCAATACATAACCGTCGCTGCGGTCAGGGCCAACAGCAGGAAGGCGGCAAGCGCCCAGACCACGAGGGCGCCGATGTGCAATCCACGCGGCTGCCACGGCAATGAGACGGCCGCGACCGCGACTATGCCGGTGCCCATGACCGACGCGTACCAGTTTGGAGTCAGGTTCGAAAACACCTGCGACCGGCCCTGCAGATCCCGCAACAAATCGACGTGACCCAACCGATGAGGACTGCCCCGTGGCCCGATGACGCCGGCAGCCGAAGACTCAGTTCTCATACATCCAGAGTCACCGTGCGAACTGCACCTTGTCGTCACGGCCAGCGGTCCTTCTCACCCCCACCGGCCGGGCATCGGCCCTACCTGTTAGCGGGCATGCCTGGTGCCGATACACCCCGCCGACTCGGGGGGCCTCCTAGCGCGGTCGGCTGAAGGCAACCACCCCAGAGTGCAGCTGCAGCAGCCAAGGTGGGCGGCTCAGTAGACACGGTTCTGCACCGCCGGCTTCTGCCGCACACGTCTAGCTCCCATGAGTCCTGAGGCCGGAAATCATGGGCTAGGACCAGATGTATTCCTCAGCGATGGCGCCGTCGACCCACTTGGCGACGGTTACCATTCGGCCTCCGCCTCCGCCTTCGAACTCACCGATGACGCAGGTCCATTCGCCGGACCCAAACGCGATCGGGTGGGATGTGATCTGAGGCGGCGTGCCCCCGGCTGATCCGACGTAGTCCTTCATTGCTTGGATGTGCTCGTCAATCCCGTGGGTCGGTGGCTGACCCTTCCAGTCCACCAGCACGTCGTCGGTGTGGTGATGGGCGAACACGCCGTTCCAGTCAGCGTTGTTCCATCCGACGAAGTCGAGGTCATCCATGCCTTTGAGGTTGTCTTTGACCTGGTCTTCTGGCATGAGTCACTTCTTCCCTAGATACGAGTGGATCTTGTCCGGCGCGCCGCCGGAAAGGCTCAAACAGCTCGGATCGCCTCCGCGTCGATGTCGATCGCGACGTCGTGTGGGGCGCTGAAGCCGGCGAAGGTGTGGCACGGCATCTAGCGCGAAGGTCCCTACTGGCGGGACGAGGGCGTGGTTGACGATGCGGATGTCGTCCCCGCGAGAAGGACTGTTCATCGGCGTCCCTGACCAAGCAGTCGCTGACCTGATCCGACCACCAACGAGTGAACACCACCTACGGCCATCTGTCACAAAAACCGAACGGCAGGTGCACGATCCTGGGCGCGCCCCGACTGGCCGCGACCTTGGAAGTGGCGCGTGTTGCGATGGGAGTCGTGCACGATCTACGACGGACTCAACCAAGGCACCCGACGGCCGATGACAACCCACGCGGCTGCGGATTCGTCAGGCAGACGAGGTCGCTGACGGCCTCTTGCAATGGATGTGGCTCCAGAGCCGGTGGCTCTGGTGGCGTAGGCGACTACGCCAACCCCCATTGCTGTGCCGGCGGAAGCGCGTATGTTGAGCGCGCCCCACATGGAGGATAGCCGTGAGCACGCTTATTCGGTTCGCTCCCCCGTCGCTGACGGCCGAGCAGTATGACAACGCTGTACGTCGGCTTTACGAGGAACGCGTCCTGCCTGCTGAAGGGCTCGAGTTCGAGATCTGCTTTGGGTCGGGCGACAAACATCGGGTCAGTCAGGTCTGGGACTCGCCAGAGCAGATGGCAGCATTTGGCGAGCGCCTCGCACCGATCCTCGCTGAACTAGGTATAAACCCAGGGGAGCCAGAGGTCGTCGAGGTACACAATATAATCAGGCGATAAGCCGCTTACCGCGCTGGATCGATCGGCATGTTAGGCGCGGCTATCACTTGAAGTGGGCCCACCTCCGCTTGCGCCGCTTGTCGGATTTACTACAGCCGACGTAGTTGTTCGACGCGCTTACCTTCGGCAGC
>JAXDMH010000751.1:0-3223 GCA_034666225.1 Myxococcales bacterium | reverse complement strand
GGTATCCCCAAATCTTGGTTCCCGCTTCCAACGTGAACTCCTGGTCGACGGGCATGTGGTGAGTGAAGGCGCCGGCCGACTTCAGGGCGCGGGGCCCGCTCGCCGCCGACCCGGGTGGGTTGACCATCACGCTGGTGCCGAATTCGTAGTACTGGCCCAGGTCGCCGTCGATGTAATGCATGAACGTCAGGACCACGATCGCGCGCCCGGGCAAGTAGCGGCAGACCTGCAGGCCGCTGTAGTCGATCAGGCGCTGCGCGGCGTCGGCGTCCACCGAGAACATCGCCATGTGCTGATTTGCCTTGCGGATCTTCACCGGCATCGTGAGTACCGTGCCCGCGATGGTGTGTTGCGAGGCTGTCATCGGGCCAATCTAGAACGCGTTCTACTCCCCTGGCAAGGAATGCCTAAATCAGCGTGGCAAGCTCGCTGATCTGCTCGATATTGCGCCCCGAAACCACCATCATCGTGACGCCCGCGGCCCCCCAGACCTCAACCTGCTTACGCACGTAGTCGATGTCGCCGACGATCGCGGCGTCGTCCACGAGCTCGTCGGGGATGACCGTCGCGGCCTTGTCCTTCTGGTTGCTGCGGAAGAGCTTCGTCACGTCGTCGACGACCTCGGCGTAGCCCATCCGGCGGTAGACGTCGGCGTGGAAGTTGGTGTCTTCGGCGCCCATGCCGCCCATGTAGAGGGCCAGGTAGGGCTTCATCGCCGCGAAGGCGGCGCTGCGGTCGTCGGTGATGACGATGTTGGCGGTCGCGCAGATCTCGAAGTCCTCGCGGCTGCGACGGGCGCCGGGCCGGGCGAAGCCTTCGTCGAGCCATTCGTTGTACATGTCGGCCAGTCGCGGGGTGTAGAAGATCGGCAGCCAGCCGTCGCAGATCTCGGCGGCCAGCGCCACGTTCTTGGGGCCTTCGGCGCCCAGCATGATCGGGATGTCGGCCCGCAGCGGATGGGTGATGGGCTTGAGCGCCTTGCCCAGTCCCGTGACCGGACGTCCGGCTACCTCCGTCAATGGCAGCGGATAGTGCGGCCCGGAACTGGTCACCGGCTTTTCCCGGACCCACACCTGCCGAAGGATGTCGACGTATTCACGGGTGCGCGCGAGCGGCTTGGGAAACGACTGGCCGTACCAGCCCTCCACCACCTGCGGGCCGGACACGCCCAGCCCCAGGATGTGCCGGCCCCCGGAGAGGTGGTCAAGCGTCAGGGCGGCCATCGCGCAGGCCGTCGGGGTCCGCGCGGACAGCTGGATCACCGACGTGCCCAGCCGCACCCGCGTCGTCGAGGACCCGTACCAGGCCAGCGGGGTGTAGGCGTCGGATCCCCACGCCTCGGCGGTGAAGACGGCGTCGAATCCGGCCGCCTCGGCCGCGGCGACGAGCTGCCCGGGGTTCTCCGGTGGTTGAGCTCCCCAATACCCCAGCTGCAAACCCAGCTTCATAGCCTCTGCCCTTCATGTCCGACCCGGTGTTGAAACGATTCTTAGAACCTGTTCTACTCGAAGGCGTGACAGCCAGTTCGAGCGCCCCGGCCCAGATCGATCACCCTGAGCCGCCTCTCTCCGCACCGTTAACGTTGTCCTTCGACTACACCCGTTCGGTAGGTGCCACGCTAGGGAAGTTCTTCACCGCACTGCGTGAGCGCCGCGTTCTCGGGGTGCGCGGATCGGATGGCCGGGTGCATGTCCCGCCCGCGGAATATGACCCGGTTACCTATGAGCCGCTGGGCGAGATGGTACCGGTGTCGAGCGTCGGCACCGTCGCGTCCTGGACGTGGCAACCCGAGCCGCTGGAGGGCCAGCCGCTGGACCGGGCCTTCGCCTGGGCGCTGATCAAGCTGGACGGCGCGGACACGTTGTTGGTGCACGCGGTGGACGCGGGCGAGCCGGACGCCATCCGCACCGGCACCCGGGTCCACGTGCACTGGGCCGACGAAACGGTGGGCGCCATCACCGACATCGCCTACTTCGGGCTCGGCGACGAGGCAGAGCCCGTCCCCGAATCGCCCGGGGGCGACCAGGAACCGGTCACCATGATCGTCACGCCGATCTCGCTGACGATTCAGCACACCGCCTCGCACGAGGAGAGCGCCTACCTACGCGCCATCGCCGAGGGCAAGCTGCTGGGCGCACGAACCGGCGAAACAGGAAAGGTCTACTTCCCGCCGCACGGCGCGGACCCGGCCACCGGCTTGCCGACCACCGAGTTCGTCGAGCTGCCCGACAAGGGCACGGTGACGACGTACGCGATCATCAACATCCCGTTCCAGGGCCAGCGCATCAAGCCGCCCTACGTGGCGGCCTACGTGCTGCTCGACGGTGCCGACATCCCGTTCCTGCATCTGGTCGCCGACATCGATGCGCACGAGGCGCGGATGGGCATGCGCGTCGAGGCGGTGTGGAAACCCCGCGAGGAGTGGGGATTTGGCATCGACAACATCGAATACTTCCGGCCCACCGGCGAACCCGACGCCGAGTACGACACCTACAAACACCACCTGTAAAGGGCTTACTTCCACATGAGCGAACGCAAAGTGGCGGTCGTCGGGTTCGCCCACGCCCCGCATGTCCGCCGCACCGACGGCACCACCAACGGCGTCGAGATGTTGATGCCGTGCTTCGCCCAGCTCTACGAAGAACTGGGTATCGGCCAGAGAGACATCGGTTTCTGGTGTTCTGGCTCGTCGGATTACCTTGCCGGCCGGGCGTTTTCCTTCATCTCGGCAATCGACTCGATCGGCGCCGTTCCGCCGATCAACGAGTCGCACGTCGAGATGGACGCGGCGTGGGCGCTGTTCGAGGCCTACATCAAGATCCTCACCGGTGAGATAGACACCGCCCTGGTGTATGGCTTCGGAAAGTCCTCGGCCGGAATTCTGCGCCAGATCCTGTCCCGGCAGACCGAACCCTACACCGTCGCCCCGCTGTGGCCGGATTCGGTGTCGATGGCCGGACTGCAGGCCCGGATCGGTCTCGACTCCGGGAAGTGGACCGCCGAACAGATGGCGCAGGTTGCCCTCGACTCGTTCGCGCAGGCCGAACGGACCGACTCCGAAAAGCCGGCAAAGAGCATCGACGAACTGCTGGCCCGCCCGTACTTCGCGGATCCGTTGCGCCGTCACGACATCGCACCGATCACCGATGGCGCGTCCGCGATCGTGCTTGCGGCGGGCGATAAGGCCCGCGAGCTTCGCGAGAACCCGGCCTGGATAACCGGC
>JAXDMH010000750.1:0-17945 GCA_034666225.1 Myxococcales bacterium | reverse complement strand
TGGTGTTGCGGTTGTAGTTGTCGAGATCGATGCGCGTGGCAAAGCGAAAGAAGTTGTACGCCTCGTCATAACGTTCCAGTTCGATGGCCAGGATGGAATGCACCGACGGCGACAGCGAGGATTCGTGAATGGTGCGCGGCTCGTAAAAAGCATAGTTGGCCGCCTTCTGCTCGCGCGAGAAGGACCCGTTGTGCAGCAGCATGAACATCAGGACGTCCGGCTGCTTCAGCATGTCGTTGCGATAGATGCGGTCGTACGACCACGAGTGATAGAGCGGAAAATCAGTGGCCGGAATGGCGTTGATGTCGACGTGGGGCAGATCAAAGTAGCCGACATGCTGCTCGAACAGCTTCGTCTGCTCGGAGTAGGGAATGAGCATCCTGTCCGCGACGTCCTTCCAGTGGTCGAGCTCGCCCTGCCCCAGCTGCAGGCGCTTTTCCAGCGACGCCGTGGCGGTGGGCTGCGACTTGCGCAGCTCCCCCAGCGCTGCCAGCGCGTACTGGAGCGAACGTTTGCCCATGTAGTTGGTGTACGCGTTGTGGTTCACCATCATCTGGAACTCGTCCGGGCCCATCACGCCGTAGTAACCGTAGGCGTTCAGGTTCCGGGAGTACTGCACGCGCGAAGCAAGAAAGCGCGCGGCCTGGATCAGCAGCTCCAGCCCCTTTTCCTCCAGCAGCGTCTGGTCGCCGGTGACGCGCGTGTAATGTTGAAGGGCGAAGACCACGGAGGTGGTCGGTTGAAACTGCAGGCTGGCGTGCTGCCACAACGTGCAGCTCTCGGTGCCGTCGATGGTGGCGATCGGAAAGCACGCCCCGATGCAATCCAGGGCCTTGGCCCGGTCGAGGGCCTGCGGCAAGGTCGCATAGCGGTACTCGATCAACCCGCGCGCGGCCTGCGGGTTGGTGAACAGGTAAAACGGCAAGCAATAGGTCTCGGTGTCCCAGAAGGCGTTGCCGTTGTACGCCTCACCGGTCAACCCCTTGGCGCCGATGTTGGTACCCGGCACGGCGCCGCTGTACGTCTGCAGCAGCTGAAACATGCTGAAGCGAATGCCCTGCTGGTTGACGGGATCACCTTCGATGGCGATGTCCACGCTCTTCCAGACGCCTGCCCAGTAGTCACCGGTGCGCTGGGCGGCGGCGGCGAAACCACCCTCCACGGCGCGCAGCAATATCAGGCCGCCCGCCTGGATCACGGCGTCGGCCTCGGCGGGCGTGCGGTTCGAGTAGCCGACCCAGACCCGGTGCAGGGAGGCGGTCTTGCCCTCCTGGACGTTGACGGCGTACGACAGGTCCCAGGGCTTTTCGGCGCCGGCGCCGGCGTCCACGCTCTGCACCACCGTGTCGTCCTCGGCGAACACGGCGTGCCCGGTGAACAGAGGCATGTTGGTCTGGGTCGTTCGACTGACCAACCAGCGCGCGTTGCCCTCGCCGCCGGACGCCACCGTCTTCCAGTACGTTCTCTTCTGGCTGACGTGCAGGGGCTGATCGACCACCAGGAACTGCAGCGAGACAGCGCCGCTCCAGTTGAGGGGCGTGATCTGCACCTGCTGGTGAACACGCTCGCGCACCACCATGTCCACCGTGCGCCGAAACGCGAGGCGCGTCGCCCGACCGTCCGCCAGCTTCCACACGAACGTGCGGGTGAGAAGGCCGGTCCTGAAATCCAGCTCGCGCTGGAACTCGCTGAAGGCGACCTTGGACAGATCCAGCTCTTCCTCTTCCTCTTCCTGGCCGATGGTCACCCGCAGCTTCAGGGCGTGCGGGCAGTTGACCATGAAGCACAGCCGGTTGGAGATGCCGCGATAGCCGGCCACGTCCTGCACGCGTTCTTCGTACAGGCCGTTGAAGTACGCGCCCTGCAGGGTGTCCCCGCTGTACGTCTCTTCGAAGCTGCCGCGAAAGCCGATGTTCTCGTTGCTGAGGCAGAACAGAGACTCGCTGACCCGACCTTGATCCTGGTGGAAACCCTTCTCCACGATTCGCCACGGATCTACCTCAAGATAGCGGTCGCCCTTTTTTTGCACCTAACACTCCTGGGGGGGTTCGCACCGGGGTCAGCACCGAATGCGCGATGTCTTGTCACCGTACATCTTGATCCCGATGCGGGCGAGCGCATTGAGACGCGTTTGCCCAAAAATCGCGGTTAAAAACCGGAGTTAACCGGACACTGTCAAATGTGCGCGATTCGCCGATCGGCAGCCATTGCGAAGGAAACAGATCGATCGAGACCGCGAACGGTCAATTACGATAATTGACTGTTAACCACCACCGCCGCCACCGCCACACGACACTGGAAAAGTTTGCGGCCCAGTTCCGGCGGTTCTCAAAAACCGAGCAATGAAATGCCGGCGGTCACCGGCGAGCCGGCGGCGACGCCCGTCCATTCCTGAGCGGCCGCGCCGAAAATCTCCACGCCCCAGGCGCTGGTGGGGCCGAATCGGGAGGCACCCAGGACGTCGGGAGCGACGCGCAGCAATTGAAGGCCCAGCCGCGGTCCGCCCGAGGACGCCCAACGATTGATCGTCGCGGCGCCAGCCGGCGGGGTGTGGTGAACGCTGGCGACCAGCGCCTCAAAGCTGAGGCTCCAGCCGATGGCCCAGTGGCTCCAGCGTCGGGCGATGCCGCTGGCCTCGATGGCGCCGCCGCCCATGCCGATCTTGTCGCAGTCGGGACCAGGCGTGATGAAACAGAGCCCAGTGCCGGTGGGGCCGTCGACCTGCGGGCTGTTGGTGCCACCGACCGTTCCCTCGATCCCGATCCGGATCGGGCCCACCCACCTTCCGATCGACACACTCCAGGTCGGGACGCTGCTGTGGCTGAAAGCCAGCCCGCGGCGGATGGCGAATCTCCCGCCCACCGACCACCGCTTGGTGTTCCAGTACGCGACGTCAGGGCCGGCCGCCGGGACGCGAACACAATCCTCCCGCGCCACCTGACCGTCGTGCCGTATGACCCGCACGTCGATCACCGACGCCTGGCCCAGCAGCGATCGATCTTCGTCGAAGCGCCCTGTCAGCACGCGCGCGCCACGAATCACGATGGGGCGTTCCCAATGGACCTGGGCATCGGGCGCCAGGACATGATTCGGCGGAGCGTCCAGATCCAGCAGAATGTCCAGCGCGGGATGGCCACCCGCGCAACGCGGCGCCGAGGGTGGGCTCCAGGTCATGTCGACGACCTCCGTGCCGCGATCGTCCTGGGCGCGCACCGCCCACAGCAACGTCCTCTCGAAGCTGTCGACATCTGATCGGTTGCGGTTCTCGAGGCCACTTTGGGTGACCGTAGGCCGAGCCCAGCCCCCGCCCGACATTTCATCTTCGCCGGCAACGGTGTGCCGTTCGCCGGTGGTCACGCCGGCGATGCGCAAGGCGGGCGACACCGGATCACCAAGCGGCGCCCGACGCGCCTGGTACGAAACGGAGACGCATCCCGCCTCCGAGGCCAGCGCCGACGCCAACATCAACACCGCAGTCAGCAACCGCGAACGTGAGCTCACAGCCCCACCGCCTCTTTTCCGGCGGCGTTCGTGAGACGCGTGCGCAGGCAGCGCGCGCGCCCCGCGACATCCAGTTGAACGTCGACGAACATCTCGCGCCAGTAACCCGAATGCGCCCACCAGCTGTTGATCGGAAAACCGAACACCAACCCGTGTGCGCCGCTGATGTCGACCGGCCCCTTGCGGCGCGTCTCCTGGTCGATCGTCACCCATTCGACGGGCATGTGCCCCTGGCACGGCGCCTCGGCGTCAGCGAGGAGATGCGCGTTGATCAGCCGGGTCGCGGGGGGCGCCTCGATCCAGACGCCGACCGTCGATCGATTCGACGAAAATGCGACGGCCTCGACGCAGATCCCGTCCGAACAGCGTGGTCTGAGGCCCGGCCGGCCGGCCACACCGACGGGAATTCGACAGCCGCCGACAAGAATCGACGCCAGCAGAATCACCAACGAGGCCGGACGAACGGTCACCACCATCGGAGCGGCGGGAAACGTCGCACAGATGGTGCTTCGCGGAAAGCGGGTTTCGGGTCGTCGACGCGCCTGTGGTCGTCGACGCGCCTGATTGGACTCGGGCTAGGGGATCGCCTTGAAGAACTGCCAGGCGCGCGCCGGCACCGGCCCCAGGTTGTCGCTGTGTCCGCCGTGCGGCGGGTGACAGAGCACAATCGGAAACTCGGGCGGGCAGGACGAGAACTTCTCGCAGATGCCCATGGCGGTTCCGATGGCCGGGTAGGGCTCGCGTTTGCTGGTGGTGAAGTCGCCCACGCAGTGGTTCACCTTCAGCGCGCGGGTCACAGCGCGAATGGTCCCGACGTACGGATTGCCGGCGGGATTGTCCGTCTCCTTCGGCTCGTCCTCGTTGTGGCTCCAGATACCGGGGGTGGGCAGATCCGTGCAGGGCGGCGCCTCGCCCGGCTGGTCAGCCAGACCGCCCGACGCCGGCGCGATGGCACGGATCTTCGTCATGCCGTAGACGCACCCCATCTGGTTCGACAGCCACGATCCGCTGCTGTGACCCGCGAAGAAGACCTTGTGCTGGTCAAAGCACAGCTTCTTGCTGAGGGCGGTCATCATGGTGTCGAAGTACGGGTACTCGACGGACATGGTGCGCTTGTCATCAAAGCAGGTGCCGCCGCCGTTCTGCGACGCGCCCGGATCAGGTTGAACGCCGACCTGGATGACGCCTTCGGTGCCGGCGCTGGAGGCAAAGTCAAACGTCGGCGTGTTGCCTTTGCCGCCGCAACCGGGGGCGGTGAAGATCAGGAGATAGGGCTTCATGTTGTTGTAGTTGGACGGCAACTTGACGAAGTAGACGCGGTTGCCGGTGCCGCGGCCCTGAACCGCTGGCGGGATGGTGACGTTGTACTGGACCCAGCTGTTCAGCGCCTGCCCGGGCGCCATGCCGCAACCATCCGTTGGTTTGACGACGGAGAAGTTCTCGATGCCGGCGACGCCGCCCCAACCGGCCGCCGGCGTCTCGCCACCGACCTCGCTCATCATCACTTCGGGTGCAGCATCAACGGGGGCGACCGTGCCGCCGGTGCCGGGCACAGGCGCGCCGCCGCTGCCCGCGGGGGTGGCGCCGCCGCTGCCCGCGCTGGACCCGCCGCTGCCGGTGGCGCCGCCGCTGCCCGCGCTGGACCCGCCTGAACCAGTCGTCGCCGGACCGACCGAACTGGTCTCGCAGCCGACCAAACCCGTCAGCCCCGCCAGCGTGGCGAAGCTGATGATTCGAAGAGATGAGGATGATTGCATGAGGAACCTCCGGATTTGGTTCGTGACCCGGCCGTCCGAGGGGTCGCCGGTCGTCTGGCGCTCGCGCTCGTGGTCTGTAACGAAAGGCAACCTAGCGCGTTCCAATTGCGCATGGAAGGTTCGAATTGTTTCGATTTACCGGTCGAAACCGTCGATCAACCCTACCGGCCTATGAAGTGCCGGCGCCTTCGCTAGGTCGTCTTGGCCTTTGGAGGCGAGGGGTGCTTTGGCTGGTAGATGCCGAGCTTGCCGCCACCGGGCAGCGTCAGCCGCGTGATTGATCCCCAGCGCTGCTCGTCCACAGGCGAGCACATCACGTTCTGCTTCTTCATTTCGGCGATCAGCGCGTGGACGTCGTCGCACATCAGGTAGAGCTCGTGCACGTCGTTCTCGTCGGACGGATGCACCGCGACCTCGGCCGGTGGCAATGCGAAGATCAACCACCCGTGCCCAGCGTCGACCGACGGGTACTTCAGCACGTCGCGGAAGAACGCCCGGTCGGCGTCCGAATCCTTGCTGTAGATGATCACGTGGGCGCCGTTGATCATTCGTCGAGTCTACCGCTCACTTCGTTTCGCGCACAGCCTCGAACGTCAGGACGCGTTCGATCTTGCCGGCGCCGGTCAGGGGCGAAACCAGATAAGGACGTGACGCGACGGACGACCGGCCCAGCTGAAAACCGTGCTGGCCGGCGATGTCGAAGATCTCTTCGCGCGACCAGCGGCGAATGAGCGGCGTCTCGGGCGGATACAAGAGCGGCCCTTGGTTCAGCCAGCGACCGCCCGGCCGCAGGAGGCGCCCCACTGTATCGAGAAACGCGCCGAGGTCGGTGGGGACGCGGTCGATGAACCAGGGGGTGACGACGGTGTCGAAGGTGCCGTCGACGAAGGGCGGCGCCAGTCCGTTGGCCAGGAAAAAATGAAAGCGCGCATCGTCGAGCGCACCGTCGGGCGCCTTCAACGTCCAGGCCATCGACGCCCGACGCGCCTCGAGGACGTTCAGGCTGGCCTCGGTGAGGCGAACGGCGCGGCCGCGCACGACCGCTTCCGCGATCACGAACAGATACGGATCAATGTCCAGGACGGCGGTCTCCGTCGCGCCGCCGTGTCGCTGGAGATCGTAGGCCAGGCGGCAGGCGCCCGCGCCGAGGACCAGGACCCGACCGAGCGCGCCGCTGGTCACCTCGCGAAGCGCGTCGATGGCCTGCTGGTTCTCGCGCGCGTCGGGACCGGTCCAGCCCCAGTCACGATAAAGGTAGTAGCTGTACTCGACGACGCCGCGGGGAAGCCCCTTGGCGGCGCCGGCGCCTTCCAGGGGGCCACCCAGCGCGGGACCCAGCAGCGCGGCAAAGTCATCGACCTGATCGCGAACCGCCTGCGCCATGGCGCGCAGCCGGGTCTGACCGTCGGTGGTCAGGCCGGGTTTCAGGGCCTCCTCTTCCAGGGCGTCCTTGGTCGACTGTCCGTTCTCCAGCAGCAGCGCCAGCTGCCCCCGCCACAGCTGGACGTGCGCGTCCGGCTGTGGCAGCAGCACGGGGATCGATCCGACGTGGGCGTACGTCTCGCGGCAGCGGGCACACGCGATCTCCTTGGGGCGCGGATCGAGGGGCCCGCCGCACCGCACACAAACCACGCGATCAAGGATGCGCTCGCTCAAGCGGCCACTTTCGATCCGATCACCGAGATTGGCAACGAATCGATCGCCGGGACAGCGCGCGCCGGGTTCTCACATTCCCGGGATGGGCATCATCTCGGTGATCTCGATGGACCCGTCCGTCGTCAGGAAATGCGGATGGCCCTTCAGCGTTGCGGCCAGCGCTTCCTTCGAATCGGCCTGCATGATCGAGAAGCCGCCGAGATCGTTCTTCGTCGGGGTGGCCCCGGCCGGCGTGACGTTCATGGCCGTGCCCAGGGGAGCGCCCATGTCGACGATCGCCCCACCCGCCTTTTTTCCCCAGGCCATCCAGGCATCCATGCCCGCCTTCTGCTGTTCCGGCGTGGCCTTCTTCATCTGTTCGAATGACGTGGTGGGCGCCCTGTACAGAACCAGAAATTTTTTCATGACGTTTTCCTTTTGTGAAGAGGATCCTCGAAGCGCGAATCAGGCGGCGCCGCGATCACGGCGCCGACTTGCCGGGCGCCAGCAAGCCGCATTCAAGTGCGAACCGGACCAGATCGGCGCGGCTGGTCAGCCCCAGCTTTTGCATCACCCGCGATCGATAGGTCTCGACCGACTTGACGCCCAGGCGCAGCTCTTCGGCGATCTGCGAGTTTGTAAATCCTTCGGCGACCCGGCCCATCACCTCGCGCTCGCGTTCGGTCAACTGTGAGGCCTTCCGTCCCCGGATCGCTTCCGCCACTTTCGTCTGCATCGACTGTCGCGTCTCCAGGCTGACCGAAGAGTCCATGAAGGAACGCCCCTGGGCCACCGCGCGGATCGCGGCCAGCAGCTCGGTGTCGACAACATTCTTGACGACGTATCCGATGGCGCCGGCGTCCGACGCGGCACGGACGTAACCCAGTTCGTCGTGCACGGTCAGCACCAGAATGCGGGTCTTGGGGCGGGCCTGTTTCACGGCGGCGATGGCGGCCAACCCGCCTCCGTTCGGCATGCTGATGTCCATCAGGGCAACGTCCGGCTCGGTCTCTTTGATTCCGACCTCCGCGTCGGGACCATTGGCCGCTTCACCGACCACCTCCATGTCGTCCTGAGCGTTGATGAGGGCGCGCAGTCCCCCTCGCAAGACGCCGTGGTCATCGGCGATGAAGACGCTCGTCTTCACCAGGCACCAGCCAGCATGGGCGCCGACAGGGACAGCGGAACGCTGACACAGAGTGTGGTGCCGCCCGCCTCGCGCGAGGACTCCACGGTCATCAAACCACCGACCAGGTGGGCCCGCTCGCGCATGCCCAGCAATCCCAGCTGCTTGTCGGATTTCATGGCAGCCACGTCGAAGCCGCGTCCATCGTCCTCGACCACCAACCGGATGGTGTCGACGGTCCGATGAATCAGGATGCTGACGGCGGCGGGCGCGGCGTGCTTGGCAGCATTGGTCACGGCCTCTTGCGCTATCCGATAAAGAGCCAGCTCCAATGACTCCGGAAGGCGCGGCAAGCGAGGACCCGTGACGTGCAGGTCCACCACAAAGCTGTTGGCCCGAGCAAATTCGGCGGCCAGACGTTCCAGCGCATCTTCAAGGCCCAGGTCGTCAAGCACGCTGGGACGAAGACCACGGGCGATGCGCTTCACGCCTTCCAGCGCCGCGGCCACCAGCGTCCGCAGCGTCGCGGCGGCGCTTTGTGCCCGACCAAGATCCGTCGAATGCTCGACCGTTTGCAGGCCCACCAGCAGCGACGTCAGCGTCTGGGCGGTCTCGTCGTGCAGCTCTCGGGCGATCCGTCGCCGCTCTTCTTCCTGGGCGGTGATCACGTCATTGAGCAACGCGCGGATGGTCTCCTCCGCGTATCGGCGGTCGGTGATGTCGCGGTTGACGCTGACGTAACCGATCCGTTTACCGCCGCCATCAAACAGCGCAGCGGCGCGAGATTCGATGTGGATGCGCTTTCCGTCTTTTCGCCGGTGGGTCAGCTCGCCGTGGAAGCGGCCGGTCTCGACCAGCCTCTGGATGGCGTCGGCGCGTTCCACGCCGACAAAGTCAGTGCGAAACACCAGCGCGTCCGGCTGGCCCAGCACCTCGGCCGCGCGTTTTCCGTACGTCGACTCGGCGGCCGCGTTCCACCCGGTCAGAACGAATTCCTCGTCGCTGGCCACGACGGCGTCCGTCACCGTCGCCAGCAAGAAATCCAGATACCGACTCTGAGCCTCGGTGCGATGCCGGTAAGTCACATCCATGACCGAAGTGAGCACCGCCGGCAGCCCACCGAACTTGATCGCAAACGAGGCGACCTCGACGTCAACGACCGAGCCGTCCTTTTTCTGATGCTTTCGGCCGCGGGCGTCGCGGGCCTCCTGCGCCGTGTGCGGCGGCGCCGCCCCGGCTGCCACGTCCAGATCTGCCAGCGTCATGGCCAGAAATTCGTCACGCGAATAGCCATAGTGGACCACCGCAGCGGCGTTGACGTCCAGGAAGTGGCGCGCGTCGCAGACCCACATGGGCAGCGGATTGTCGGCGAACAGAAGCTGACAATCAGCCTGCTGATGCGACCAACCCTGCCTGGCGATCTCTTCACTCACGACGCTCACGACGCTCCCCGGTCAGAACTATGCTCCATTCGGGGGCTGCATGTTGGCCGATTTGCCTGAAACCCCACAATTCAGGCCGCCGCAGCCAGGGATCGGTCTTCTGCACCGCCAGCCAGGCGGGAAACCGATCGGTGCCGGATGTTCTTGCCGGGCACGGCATCCCCCAGCTGTCGCCGGAGATAGTCGCGCAGCCGTCCCTTCAACCGGCTCTCCAGTTGCCGAACGCGCTCTGGCGAGACACCGAAACCAATCGCCAGGTCTGCGGCGCTGTGGGCATCGTCGCTCACGAACCTTTGCCGGAAGATGACCAGGTCTCTGCCCTGTAAAGTGCGCCCGAAAATATCGATCTTGGACCGCACCGTGTGAATGAACTCCGCCGTCTCCACCAACACATCCGGCCGCAATGCCGGCGAAATAGCCAGCCAATCTTCCTTGGACCGATCTTCCGAGTCGTGCGAATACTTGGGCTGCTCCAGTGACGTTTCGGCGGCGCGAAATCGCTCGACCATCGAGGCAACGTCTTTTTCGCTGACGTTCAGCGCGGCGGCCAATTGCTTCGTGTCCGCCTCGATCCCCGAGCGACGCAGCCGTTCCTGCTGCTTGTTGAGGTTGAAGAACAGTTTCCGCTGGGCAGGGGTGGTCCCGGTCTTGACCAGGCGCCAATTGTCGATGACGAACTTCAGGATATACGCGCGGATCCACCAGGCCGCGTACGAACAGAGCTTGACGCCCCGATCTGGATCAAACCGCGCCACCGCCTGGGTCAGCCCCAGGTTTCCCTCTTGAATCAAGTCGCGCACGTCGTGGTTACCGCGCCGATAGTCCTGGGCGATCTTCACCACCAGGCGCATGTTGGCGGTGATCAACCTTTCAGCCAGCCGTGGATTCTTGGTCTTCACATACTCGCTGGCGCAACGAGTCTCCTCGGCCCGCGCCATGGGATTGCAGCGTCGTAGATCCAGTTCAGTCCTTGGGTTGGCAGTCATCGTGTATTCGCTTCTTTCTTGTTCACCGGGCTACCAGCCGTCGAGACCGGCCCACCAACACGACTGACTCTCCAATGGGGTCGCCAAACTGCTCGGCCTCCTGCGGTTCGCCGGCCGCCTCGGACAAGGCGCGCGCAAAGGCGACGACGCTGTCGAAACGCGCGTCCGGCTCCTTGGACAGGGCCCGAAACAGCACCTTCTCGACGCGGATGGCGTTTCCGGTCAACAGCCAGGGAATTGATCGCGGCGGCTCATTCACGACCTGAAACATCAGCGCCGCAATATTGGAACCGGCAAAGGCGTCGCAGCCGGTCAACATGATATAGGCGACCGCGGCCAACGAGAACTGATCGGCGCGACCATCGAGGTGGCTTTTCCCCAGGGCCTGCTCTGGCGCCATGTATTGTGGCGTACCCAACAGTCCAAAGCCGCTGGCGCCCTGATTGGCCATCAACCCCGATTGGGAGATGCCAAAGTCCAGGACTTTGACCAGATCCTCGGTCTGGCCATCGAACTTTACGAGAAAGACATTGGCCGGCTTCACATCACGGTGCACCACGCCGTGTTTGTGGGCAAAGGTCAACGCGGCGGCAATCTGTCGCACGATGGAGAGGACCCGCTTCAGCGGGAAAGCAACGCCGGTGGCCAGATGCGCCTCCAGAGTTTCCCCTTCAAGATACTCCATCACAAAATACGGCCGCCCGTGTCTGTCGTGATTGAAATCGACGATCTGAACGACGTTCGGGTGGTGCAGTCCTCCCATGATCGCTGCTTCCCGAAAAAAGCGCCGCAAGGCCTCCTCGTGATTCGCCAATCGGTGTTTCAGCAACTTGACGGCAAAGCGTCCCGGCAGGCGCGTGTGACTGGCCTTGTAGACGACGCCCATCGCGCCCTGCCCCACCGGTTCTCTCAGACAATAGGTGTCGTCCAAGATTCGATCTTCGGTGAGTGGTTCGTCCGACTCTCCGTAAGATATCGTCGTCATTTATTGCAACTCCATCGTTCGCCTGCCCCGCAAGCCTAAGCACGAACGTCGCCGCCGCCATCCATCTTCGGACGGACGGTCGATTTGGCCGTCCTACGCTCGGGAGCTGGGTGCGTCACGCGGCAAAAGCTCGCGCCAGAGCTCGGACAACAGTTCGATGACCGAGTTCGCACATTCACTGAAAGTGTCAGCGCGCGGGACCACCTGCACGGCTTCCCGCTCCATGTCCTTCACGGCAGAGGCCAGCCTGATGGCCCTGGGATCGGTCTGGGACAGGTCCATGCGAGAGATATCGTCCCGAAGGATCTCCAAGGCGCGGTACATCACGTGATGCTGGCCGGCGTAGGTCACCACCCGCAGGGTCATCATCAACTCGCGAATGATCTTGAGGCGCTCGAGATTCGGGACCGGGTGGCCGCGCCGCTCCGCCGTCTGTTTCCTCGCCTCGAACAAGCTGGGCATGATCTGACCCTCCTTCGACCTGGCCCCCGGACGACCTCTTTCGCCGAAGCGGGATCCCGCTCCGGCGAATCCCGCCGCCCCTCCACCCTGATCGCCGCTATGGCGGTCGTTTCAAATAACAGATATCAACCGGTTCGGTAACGATGAGAAACCCGACAGCCTCGTCAGGCATTGCCTGACAGAGGCCTCGCCACCGTCGGCTCGTGTCGGCAGGTCGACCAACGACTCAGGCGGCCGCTGCGGTGTCCGCTCGCTCGTCGACATCGTTGGGCGCCAGCCCAGGCGCGGCCGAGCGACGACGAGGGTCCGCGCCGGGTACAGCGTCACCCAGCTCTTGCCTGAGGTAACCGCGAAGTTGAATCTTCAGTCGCTCCTCAAGCTGGCGGGCCCGCTCGCGAGAGACCCCGAAGCCAACCGCCAGATGGGTCAAGGTCGGTGGATCCTCGTTGATGAATCGTTGCTGAAAGATCACCAGATCTCTGCCGTGGAGCGTTTCGCCGAAAGTATCCACCTTGGTGCGCACCTTCCGAATGAACTCGGACGTCTCGACCAGAACGTCCGGCTGCAACGCCGGCGAAGCGCCCAGCCAGTCTCCCGGCGGTCGGTTCCCTGACTCCGAGGAATGCTGTGGCCAGTCCAGCGACGTCTCACCGGCGCTGAATCGCTCGATCATGGAGACAACGTCTTTCTCTTTGACGTCCATGGCCTCCGCCAGCTGTTTCGCGTCAGCCTCGACCCCCGACTGGCGGAGACGCTGTTGCTGCTTGTGCAGGCTGAAGAACAATTTCCGCTGCGCCTGGGTGGTCCCCGTCTTCACCAATCGCCAGTTGTCGATGACGAACTTCAGGATATAGGCCCGGATCCACCACGCGGCGTAAGAGCACAGCTTGACCCCACGATCCGGATCAAAGCGCGCCACCGCCTGCATGAACCCCAGATTGCCCTCCTGGATCAGGTCGCGCATGTCCTGGTTTCCGCGTCGATAGTCTCGGGCGATCTTGACGACAAGACGCATGTTGGCGGTGATCATTCGTTCGGCCAGCAGCGGGGCCTTGGTCCTCAGGTACTCGCTCGCGCAGCGAGTCTCCTCGTCCCGTCCCATGGGGATGCAATTCTGCAGATCGAAGTCGGTTCTTAAGTTGAAAGTCATTTGCGTGTTTGCCTCTTTTTCGTTGTTCTGTTTATAGATGGATCGCCCTTCTGCTCCAATGGGGAAGCCCCCGTGGGCGTTGTAGTGGTTTCCCTGACACGCGCCGCAATCACTCGATAGTCGCCGCGCGCTGCTTGCGGGCCAGCATCCAGTCCTTAAGGTCACCGCACCGAGGAGCGTCCGGTAGGCGTGGCGCTGTCAGCCTGATCGGTTCCGATTTTCGTCCGATTCAACACGTCACCTGGAGGAACATCATGACCCTGCGATTTGTGTTACCGACCGTCGTCTGTATTTTCGGCGCATCCTGCGCCAGCACGGGCACAGATGGCACGCCCGCAGCGAACAGCTCCTCCGCGTCCATTCGAGCGGCCGAGGAGGTGGGCGCCGCGCACACCCCCGACGCTGCGTTGTATCTGCAGCTGGCCAAGGAGCAATTCGAGCACGCCCGTCAATTGACCGACGCGAAGGACAAAGATCGCGCCGATCGGCTGTTGCTGCGGGCGCAGATTGACGCCGAGCTGGCCCTGGCATTGGCCCGCAGCGACAGTGAGAAAACCGAGGCCCAGAGTGCCATCAATAAAGTGAAGGGTCTCAAAGAGACGACGGTTCAGTAATTCACAGTTTTCCCGGCATTCATTCAAGGAGATCCCCATGACACGTTTGAAAATCAGTCCTGTCCGCCCGAGGGGCGCGCTGCCGCTGGCCTTTTTGGTTCTTGCAGCCGCCTGCGCCACCGCCACCCCCATCGAGCTGTCCAACGCCCGGATTGCTTACACCCGCGCCAGCATCGGGCCCGCCGCCCAGTTGACGCCGGCTGATCTGCACAAGGCCAAAGGCGCCCTGGACCAGGCGGAACAAAGCTTCAGCCAGAACAGCGACCTGCAACGGACCATCGATCTGTCCTATATCGCCGAACGAACGGCCCAGATCGCCGAGGCCCGCGCCCAGACCGCCATCGCCGAGAAGAAGGTGGCCTCGGCCAAGCAGCAGTTCAGCGACAAGCAGACCGAGATCGCCAAGACGACGCAAGGAGCGCTGGTCAAGACCCGAGAGCAGCTGAGCGAATCCGAACGCCAGACCGCTCAGCAAGCCAAGGAGACCGACCAGGAGCGCGCCGCTCGCCAGGAGGCCGACAGAAAAGCGGCGATGTCGGAGCAAAAGGCGGCGGTGTCTGATCAGAATGCCAAGGAGGCCAACGACGCCCTGGCCAAGCTGGCGGCGAAGGACGAGGAGCGGGGCATGGTGATCACGCTTTCGGGCAGCGTCTTGTTCCGGTCCAACGATGCGGCGCTGCTGCCGGCGTCCTTGAGCCGGCTGGATCAAGTGGCCGAGGCGCTGGTTGCCAAGGGACAGCACGTCGCCGTCGAGGGCTATACGGATTCGCGCGGCTCGCAGTCGACCAACATGAGTCTGTCGCAGCGGCGCGCCGAATCAGTGCGGAGCTATCTGATCTCCCGAGGGTTTCCCTCTGAAAAGATCGAGGCGCGCGGCATGGGCCCGGATCGCCCGGTCGCCGAAAACACCAGCGCGGAAGGGCGAGCCAACAATCGACGCGTCGAGATTGTCATCGCCAAGAAGTAGACCGCAACACACAAAAGGAGCTTCTCCATGCACATTTTCTGGTCGCTTTTCGTCGGATTGATCGTGGGCGGCATCGCCAAATTGATAATGCCGGGCAAGGATCCGGGCGGCATCATCATCACGATGCTGCTGGGCATCGGGGGCGCTGTGGTCGCCGGTTTTCTGGGCAGCGCCCTCGGCATCTATCACGTTGGTGCGGCCGGTCCTGGAATTCTCGCCTCGATCGTGGGCGCTGTGCTGGTGCTGGCCGTCTATCGGGCGACGTTTCGACGCAAGCTGATCTAGCGCGGCTGGGCGTCGTGGAAGGGGTGGCGGCGCCCGCAGGGGCCGCCGGCCCTTCCCGGCGCCGCTATACCGCCGCGAGAATCTTGGGGGCCTCGGCCTGAGCGCGCACCAGATACTGCTCGGCCACGGTGTGCGCTTCGGCCACCGTGAAGCAGACCTGACTGGCGCCGTCCTCGATCAGTCTTCCCGCGCTCTCCTTGGCGTCTGCTTGCAAGCCAGGTCTGATCACCAGGATGGGCGTGGTGGCGAACTTGGCCCGCAGCCGTCGACAAATGTAGCGGGCCTGCGTGAGGCCACCGGGCGGGATGGCGATGACGCACATGAGATCCGGCAATGCGCCCTCCTCGGTGGCCGGCCCTTCAGACGCCAGGTACGCTGACCCCACCGATTCCAGCTGGACCTTGGTCGGATCAAACAGCTGCGACAGCATGCTCCAGATCGTTTCGTCGGTGGCGCTGCGCGACGACACGCCCAGGACCCGCAGCGGCGTCACGAGCTCACCTTGATGAGGCGACGGCTCGGCGGAGTCGGCGACGGCGACGGCGACGGCGACGGGCACCACCTTGGGAACCTCGATCAGATCCCGGATGGTCCGCAAGACGCCTTGATGATCAATCTCGCTGATCTCCAGGCGGACGCGATCGCGCCCGGCCAGCAACAGCGCGGGAATGACCACCTCGTCGAAGACCTGGCCCCGCGACGAGACCCGGAATCGCTTGCGCAGGATCTCCTCGGCTTCCTCCTCGTCGCCTGACAGCAGCCGGTGATAAAGGACCAACGCGTCCTCCAGGGCAGGCTCGTCTCCCAGCAGGACCGCCAGGTACGACAGGCGAGGGACATGTTTTCCCAGCACCGCCAGGCACACCGTCATGGGCGTGGCCAGCACCAGGCCGACCGGACCCCACAGCCACGCCCAGAAGAACGCCGACACCAGGATGGCCATTGAAGACACGCCGGTCTTGGCGCCGATGAGCATCGGCTCCGCGACATAGCCGGTCAGCATATCCAGCCCCACGAACAACCCCACCGTCGCCACCAGCTGCCACCACCCCGGAAACACCGCGAAAGCCAGGGCGGCGGGAAAGGTCATCATGATCACGGTGCCCACGAATGGGACAAAACGAAAAACCGCCGCCACGAATCCCCACAACGGGGCATACGGAATCCCGATGGCGGCCAGGCCCAGGGCGATCACCACACCGAAGGCGCCATTGATCGCCGACTGATGGGCCAGAAAGCGGCTGATCCGCTGTCCGGCCTCGTCCAGGGTGCGCGTCGTCAGGGTGACGTGGCCGCGACCGACCAGACGGATGAACCGATCCCGGATGTCTTCGCGCCTGATGAGAAGCAGGATCACCAGCACCAGAACGATCACCGCACGGCCGAGCGGCTCCGCGATGGGCGCCAGGCTGTCCTGGATGCGCTCCATGGCGGTCGCCTCGGCGGGCACCACCCGGACCGGGCGCGCGTCCTTGTTGGCCGCGACCTGTTCGTCAAGGTTGCTGACCACTTTGTCGATGCTCTTCGACAGGCCGGACAAGGCGCCTCCCGCGGGGCCCCGCAGCGCCAGCACCTTTTTTCCGATCGAATCAGAGTACCTGGTCATCTGCGCTGATAGATCGACAAGCTGGCGTTCCAGCAGGTACCCGAAGGCGCCCACGGCGGCCAGGGCCACCACGGCGACCACGGCGACGGCCACCGATCGTCCCACTCTGCGTTCAAGCGCCTTCACCAGCGGTCCCAGGGCGAAGGCGACGACCACCGACAGCGCCACGGGAATCAGAATCGTCTGCGCACGGGCGAGGATCGCCACCATCAGCGCCACCGTGGCCAGCCAGTAGAACGCCGGGCGGTCCGGGCGGTGGCGGTCGGCCACGGCGACCGGTGATGGCGTGTCGCTCACGAACTCTTCTAGCACACGGCTCAGCCGCCCGAGGTGTGTGCTTCGAAGACGTGCGGAATGGCGAAGTGCGACACCTCCGTGGCGCCCGACGGCTCCCGCAGGGCGACCTCAAAGAGGATGGTGCGGTCAATTTCTCCAAAGTGCCGCTGGCAGGCGACCAGAATCTCCCCGGCGCTCGGATCGAAGGGGACCCGAGAATTCACCATGAGGATCGCGCCGGTGCTCTCATCACTCACCGTTACTTCGACAGCCTGGGCCCGCGAAAGATCGACGCTGAGACGATGAAGCAGCACGTCGGCACCCAGCGGAAAGACCGCTGTCTTTCGTTGTTCGGCCACCACAGGATTCTCCACGATGCGCAATCCCTGCGCGCGCAACCCGTCAACCTGCTGGTGGGAAACAAAGGCCGGGATCATGGCGCGAACACCCTCGGTGACCGCGGCGATGCGCTCCGATGCCTCCGAGCAGACGCCGCATGCCATGAGGTGTTCGTCGATGCGGTCGGTCTGCTGGGGATCCAGATCGCCGGCCCAGTAACGGACCAGGTCCTCCCATGAGATCGGGTTTGCGCAAGGCGCGTTCATTGGACCGCCTCTTTGTGGGCGTCCAGACACTGGCGCAGTTGCGCCAGGGCCCGATGCCTCAGCACGCGCACATTGCCGGCGGTGGTGTCGACCAGCACGGCGATCTCCTCGGTGGACAGCTCTTCGTTGAACGAAAGCTGAATCACCGTGCGGCCGCGCGGCTCAAGGCCGCGCAGACAGCGGAACAGCGCCCCGGCATCGACTGTCTCCAGCGTCGGCCAGACCGGCGGGACCAGCGGGATGGCGGCCAAGGATTCCAGCGCGGCCTGGTCGGTTGGCTGGGCGCGCGCGTCCACCTGCCGCATGCGCAGGGCGATGTTGCGGCAGGTGCCCAGCACGAAGCGGTCCAGGCGCAAGGGGTCCTCGATGCGACCGGCTCGCGCCGCCTCGAGGACGGCCAGCATCACCGCCTGGGCCAGATCGACGGCGCGGTCGGCATCGCGCAGGTGTTTGCGTCCGTAGAGTTGAGCCCGTCGCCCAAATCGGCGACACAGGGACGCCTCGGCGTCGCGGGCGGCGACACCGCCTGACGCGATCGTCTGCAGCAG
>JAXDMH010000749.1:0-2531 GCA_034666225.1 Myxococcales bacterium | reverse complement strand
CCCGGTTATCTGCGCTTCCCTGACGAACTGGAACGCGACGGCAGGGTCCTCCCTGGCCAGCTCGGGCCCGAGGACCTTCATCGCGCAACGTCGATTGAGTGTCCGATCGAGAATGCGAAAGACCCGGACCGCGCCGCCGCGCCCGATCTCCGCCTCCGTGTCCAATCGATCGGCGACTCTGGAAAGCGTTGGAAAGTCCGCCGCCGACGTTCGTCCGATCTCCTCTTCGACCCGAATGGAACCGTCCAGGTCGGTTACCGACGGTCTCCCAGGCTCCTTGACCATTGTCTCATCGTACCATCACCGCCGCGCGCTGACCTCGCTGACCCGTCGTTGCTGCGATATAGTGGCCGCCGTTGAGTGACGGGCCTCTGTTAGATCTGTTTCGCGCCGACTTGGCCGCCTGCGGTGCGCGGATCGAGGAGAACCTGACGGCGCTGGCTGTCGGAGACGTCGGGGCCGCCGGGGCCGCCCGGTCTTCGCTGCCGCCTCTCGCCAGACTGACCGCGATCGCGCGCGACAGCCGCATCATCTGCGGGGGTGCGCGCATCCTGGGCATCGAGCCGGCGATCAGGCTGGCCCAGGCCATCGAAGACACGGCGGGCGCCGGTGCGCGCGCCCAGGTGGTCGTCGGAAGCGCCGCCGCCGGGGCGCTGCTGGCGGCGACCACCCTCCTCGGACAGGTCGCCGCTGCGGGCGCCGCGCTGGCGGCGTGGATGGCGCAGCATGCCATTGAGGTGGACGGTGCGGTGTCGGCGATCGCCACCTCGATCGGCGAACAGCTGGCGGCAGGCACAAGAGACGGGAAGGCGCCGGCAACGCGCCAGCCGGTGAGCGTCCGCTGGACGCCGCCGACTGCCACACCAACAAAGAGCGCCGGCAACAGCGCTGAACCGAGCGACCCGATGGTCGAAGCTTCGCGCGATGCTTCGCGCGATGCTCCCCGCGGCGCCCCGCGCGGCCCGCCCCGGGGGATGACGGTGCTCCTGGTCGACGATCAGCCGGTGATCGCCGAGGCGATTCGCCAGATGCTGGCCACGGAACCGGGGATCCGCCTGCACCACTGCGTCGATCCGACGCAGGCGCTGGCCGTGGCCGCCGAGGTGCAGCCCACGGTCATCCTGCAGGACCTGATCATGCCCGACGTTGATGGGCTGACCCTGGTTCGATACTTTCGGGTGCACCCGGCGACCGTCGACGTCCCCATCATCGTGCTTTCGACCCGCGAAGAGCCGGCCACCAAGGCCGAGGCGTTTCAGTTCGGGGCCAATGACTACGTCGTCAAACTGCCGGACCGTCTGGAGCTGGTGGCCCGCATTCGCTATCACTCGACGGGGTTTCTTCATCTGCTCGACAGCCGGGAGGCGTGGGCCGCGGCGCTGGCCAGTCATGAGCAGCTGGAAGTTCGCAATCGTTTCATCCGGCAGGTCTTCGGCCGATACCTCTCCGATGAGATCGTGGAGAGCCTGCTGGAGAAACCGGGCGGGCTGGAGCTGGGCGGTGAGACCCGGCGGGTGACGATCATGATGACCGATCTGCGCGGGTTCATGCCCATGTGCGAAACGCTGGAACCCCGACAGGTGGTGACGATTCTCAACAACTATCTGGGCGCCATGACCGAGGTGATCGTTCGCCACGGCGGCACCATCAACGAGTTCATCGGCGACGCCATCCTGGCCGTGTTCGGCGCGCCCATCCGTCGCGACGACGACGCCCGTCGCGCCATCGCCTGCGCCGTCGAGATGCAGGCGACGATGGACGAGGTCAACGCGCGCAACACCGCTGCCGGCCTGCCCTGCGTAGAGATGGGGATCGGTCTCAACACAGGCGAGGTCGTGGTCGGCAACGTGGGCTCCGATCGGCGGGCGAAATACGGCGTCGTGGGCCGGCACGTGAACCTGGCGTCGCGCATCGAATCACACACCATCGGCGGTCAGATCCTGGCCGCGGCGTCGACGATCGGAGACGCGGGCGAAGGCATCCGCATCGACGGGCAGATGGAGATCGTGCCCAAAGGGGTCACCGCCCCCATGAAGATCTACGAGGTCGGCGGCATCGGCGCGCCCTATGACCGTTATCTGGCGATCAGCAAGTCCGAGCCACTGGTGTCGCTGAAATCCCCGATACCGGTGCGCTTCGTTGTCCTGCAAGGCGGCAGCGGCAGCGGTCCCGCGCATGCGGGCGAGCTGGTGTCGCTCTCGTCCAGAATGGGTCGCGTTCGCGCCGATCACTCGGTGGCGCCGATGGAGAACGTGAAGATCGAGCTCTGGGATCAAAATCTCCGGGCGGCAGAATTGTGGGGCAAGACCATCGTCCGGATCGCGTCGGCGCAACCGAACCTGTGCACCTTCGATGTCTGGTTCACGTCGATGCCCGACGAGGTTCGTGACGTGTTCGACGCCTTGCGGGCGTCGTCAGCGGTCTAGTGCGCCTCCCGCGAAATAGCGTCAATGTCGAGGCCGACAAGCCGCGTCGGCCGCGAGGCGCGACGACGAGGAATACCCGTAGGTATTGTGAGGAGGAGCAACGAA
>JAXDMH010000748.1:0-2697 GCA_034666225.1 Myxococcales bacterium | reverse complement strand
GCTCTTTGGCGGCGGCTTCGTGCAGGATCGCTTCGCCCTGTTCGCCAAGGCGGCGGTGCTGCTCACGCTTGTGGTGGCCATCGCCGTGGCGGACTGGAGCGCCGAGGACTCGGTTTACGTCGGCCTGGCGCTGATCCTGCTCGCAGGGTTCGGCGTCATGGTGGTGGCTTCGGCAGGAGATTTCGTGCCGCTGTGGGCTGGGCTCGAGCTCGCGGGTGCTTGCGGAGTCGCGCTGGTCGGTCTGCGGCGGCCCGATATCGGGCTGCGGCTGCTCATCGCCGGCGGCGTCGCCACCGCGCTGTTCGCGATTGGGTTCGCGTTTGTGTACGCCATCACCGGCGCCGCCGACCTGGCGAGCGCTCGGCTGGTCATGGCCAGGGAGGCGCCGACCCTGCCGCTGGCGATCCCCGTCCTTCTACAGCTGGGCGGATTGGCCGTGCGTGCGGGGATCGCCCCGTTCCACCTGGCCGGCGTGCCGGCGAGCCTGGGCGCGAGCCCGGTGGGCTCCGGCATCCTGCTCGGCCTCGTAGCTGGTGCGGCGCTGCTCGCCGCCATCAAGATCGCCGCGGTGCTCAGCCCCACACCCGAGACGTTGTCCCTTTACCTGGAGGTCGTCGCCGCGGTGGCGATGGTGGGGGGTGGGGCCGCCGCGCTGGGCGTCAGGGCGCCGCGCGCTCGCCTTGCCTACCTGGCCGTGGGGCAGGTGGGTTGGGTTGCGGCCGGCCTGTCGACCCACTACCTCAGCGGGCTCGGCGGAGCGCTGTTCCTGGCCGGCGCCTTCATGCTGGCGGCGACCTGCGGGCCTGCGATCCTGGGCGCAGCGGAGGGTGGGGAAGCCTCACTGACCGGGATGGGGGCGCTGCGGCCGGCCCGGGCGCTGGGCATCGCGCTCGTTTTCCTCTCCCTGGCCGGGGCGCCCCCGCTGGCCGGCTTCTTCGGCGAGTTCGCGGTGGCGGCGGCCCTGGCGCAGGGCGGCCACTTCGGCCTCCTCGCCCTGGGTCTGGTGGGCTCGGTCCTGAGCCGGGTGGCCGCGCTGGGCACCCTTCGCGTCCTCTATCTGCAGAGTGCGCCGGAGGAGGCGCGTCGGGCGGCGGGTGTCGCCCACCCGGGATTGACGTTCGTCTCGTCGGTGGGCGCGGTGCTGGTTTGCCTGGTGATGGTGGCTTACGGGGCGTTTGCCAACCCGATCCTGGGGCTGGCCTACCAGGGAGCAGAAGCGCTGGGCCTTCGGTAAACTGCGGCCCAGACGTCGCAGCTTACGTCCTAGAAAACGTCCTGGAGGTCCCGCCTAGACCGTGGCGACTACTCGCAGCCGCCGATCCCGCCGTCGCTTGGCAGCATCCGCGCCGGCCAAGGGGCAGCCTCGCGCCCGGGGCCAGGTTCGGGGTCAGGTTCGGAAGGCCAGGCCGAGCGCCTCGAGCACCTGGATGGCGCGCCTCGTGCTGGCCGTGTTCGTGGGGGTGGCGGCTGTCGGGCTCCTGGGGACCGGCGGCACCATCGGCGTCATCGACTATTTCGCGGGCGACCTGCCCTCGATCGACGCTCTGCAGGCGGGCAAGCTGACCCAGACGAGCCGCATCTTCGACCGCCACGGGACCTTGATCGAGGCGCTGTACCACCAGAACCGGACTGTCGTGCCGCTCAACCGGATCAACGAGACGCTGCAGCGGGCGACCATCGACACGGAGGACCGCTCCTTTTACGCCAACTCAGGGGTCGATTACCGCAGGTTGGCCATCGCGATCGGGTACGACCTCACCCATGGCTCCGCCACGCTTGGGGGCTCGACCATCACCCAGCAGGTGGTGAAGAACAACGTGCTCGACACCGCGGAGGCGCAGAGCAAGACGATCAGCCGCAAATTTCGGGAGCTCGTGCTGGCCGAGGAGATGGAGCGCCGCTACACCAAGCAGCAGATCCTCGAGCTGTATCTGAACACCATCAACTATGGCAACGGCGCTTATGGGGCCGAGGCGGCGGCGCAGACGTACTTCCAGGTGCACGCCAGCGACCTCTCGTGGGCGCAGGCGAGCTTTCTCGCGGGGCTGCCGCAGGCGCCGTCCGACTACGACGTGTTCGGCACGCCCGACCAGGTCGATGCCGCCAAGCAGCGCTGGCTGAACGTGCTCGACGGGATGGTCAGCGTCGGAGACATCAGCCTCACGACGTCGATCGACATCTTCAACAGCGACCTGTTCGACAGGATGGTCGTCGCCCACAAGCGGCTGCCGGCTCAGCACAACGCTTTGACGGCGCACTTCATCGACTACGTCGAGCAGTACATCAGCAAGAAGTACGGCGACCAGGCCATGTACGAGGGTGGTCTTCGGATCACGACGACGCTCGACCTCGGCACGCAGGCGATGGCGAGCAAGTGGGTGAAGGCGGGCGTGAGCACCTATGCATCGCGCGGGGTCAACACGGGGGCGATGCTCGTGATGAGCCCGAGCGATGGCGAGATCCTGGCGATGATCGGGAGCGCCAACTACAACAACCCTGCGATCAGGGGCCAGATCAACCTGACCGGCGTCGATCCGTTGGGTTGGAGAGGGGTGGGGTCGTCGTTCAAGGTCTACACATACGGCGCCGCCCTCAACGCCGGCCTGGTGACGCCGGCAACACTTTTGAACGACGCGAACAGCGTGATCGGCGGGCACACGTTCAGCGATTGGGACAGCAAGCACGAGGGTTGGATCA
>JAXDMH010000747.1:0-3726 GCA_034666225.1 Myxococcales bacterium | reverse complement strand
GTCGGGCTGGGGGTGCACCTCGACCATCAGGCCATCGGCGCCCAGCGCCACCGCCGCCCGGGCCATGGCCGGCACCGACGCGCGATCGCCCGTCCCGTGCGAGGGATCGACGATGATCGGCAGGTGGGTGAGACGTTTGATGAGTGGGATGGAGCCCAGGTCCAGCGTGTTGCGGGTCATCGTCTCGAAGGTGCGGATGCCGCGTTCGCACAGGATGACGTCGTAATTGCCCTGCTTGACGATGTATTCCGCCGCCATCAGGAACTCCTGGATGGTGGCCGACAGGCCGCGCTTCAGCATCACCGGCTTGCCCACGCCACCCACGGCCTCCAGCAGGGAAAAATTCTGCATGTTGCGCGCGCCGATCTGCAGGACGTCGGCGTAGCGCGCCACCAGATCGACGTCGCGCGTGTCCATCACCTCGGTCACGATGGGCAGGCCGGTGGCCTGGCGCGCCTCGGCCAGGATCTTCAGGCCCTCTTCCTTCAGGCCCTGGAAGGCGTACGGCGACGTGCGCGGTTTGAAGGCGCCGCCGCGCAGGAACCGCGCACCAGCCGCCTTGACCGCCTTGGCCGCGGCGTGCACCTGCTCGCGGCTCTCCACGGCGCAGGGTCCGGCGATGACGCCGAACTTGCCGCCGCCGAACTGGCCGGCCCCGATCTTCACCGCCGTGTCGTTGGGCTTGACCTCGCGCGAGACCAGCTTCCAGGGTTTTGAGACCGGCACGGCGTCGGCCACGCCGGGAAGAACATTGAACAGCCCTGGATCCAGCGGCCCCTGGTTACCGGTGATGCCGATGGCCAACCGGGTCGATCCCGGGATCTCGTTGGGCGCAAAACCGAGATCGCGAATCTTGGCTTCGACCGCGGCCACGTCCTCCTTGGTGGCGTCGGCTCTCATGACGATGAGCATTCCGCAGTGTACTCCTAGAGCTGGAATCGCGAGAACCCGTCCCTGTTGCTGGCCGACGGGGTGATTACGTTGTTGATCAGCGCGCGGGGTCGCCGATGACCTCGACGCCACCCGCGCCAAAGGAGGAGAGTCATGCGAGGGAAAGTGTGGTTGATTGCCGGGTCGTTGGCGCTAGCAGTGGGCATCGGCGCCGGAACGGGGGGGCCTGCACTGGCCAAGGACCAAAACCGCGCGACACCGGCGGTGTTGACACCGGCCGATGTCAGCTTGGCCGAAAGTGTCAGGGCGACCTTGAACAAGGATGATGCGCTGGCACTGGAGAACATCAACGTAGAGGCCCAAAACGGTGGCGTTGTCCTGACCGGCTTTGTTCGAAGCGAAGGCGAACGTGACCGGGCAATTCAGGACGCCAAGAAGGTTCCCGGCGTCATATCGGTGAAGGACAACCTGACCATGGCGGAAGGCGACTACTAGAAACAGAAGCCGCTAGAGACCGAGCCGCCAGTGGCGCCGCCTCCGCGGGAGGATGTTGGTCCCCCCGCGGGGCTCGCGCGCTGTCAGTGTCGGTTACGTCTTTCGCTTGGCCACGACGGCGTGCTTGCCACCGCCTTCTTTCTTGGCCAGTTCGTCGTCGATGATCTTCTTGAACGTCTCCAGCGGATAAGCGCCGGCGATCTTGCGGCCGTTGATGAACACCGCAGGCGTGCCGTTCACGCCGACCGCCTGGCCTTCCTTGGTATCGGCTTCGATCTGGGCCTTGTACTTCTGGGCGTCCAGGTCGGCTTTGAACCTGGACATGTTCAGGCCCAGTTCCTGGGCGTACTTCTCCAGGCTGGGGCGGTCCAGACTCTGCTGGTTGGCGAACAACTTGTCATGCATCTCCCAGAATTTGCCCTGGGAGCCCGCCGCCATTGCCGCCTCGGACGCCGGCTCGGCGTTGTTGTGGAAGGGGAGCGGATAGTTCTTCCATACCTGGCGGACCTTGCCGGCGTAATCCTTTTCGATCTGCGTCAGCGTCGGCTCGACGCGTGAGCAGAACGGACACTGGAAGTCCGAGAAGATCACCATGGTCAGCACCGCGTTCTTCGGCCCCTTGGACGGCGCCGAACCCGGATCGACCTTGTAGACGGTGGTGTCGGCCTCGGGGCCTTTCTCTGCCTCGGCCGCGGCTGCGGGTGCGGCGGCGATCTCGGTCTTGGCGTCCTTCATCAGCACCTCATAGACCTTCGCCTTGGGCGTCCCCTTGGCCACCAGCGCCTCCGCCGTCTTCAGTTCGTCGTCGATCTTCGACTTGAACATCTCGTAGGGCTGGGCGCCCGACAGGAACTTGCCGTTGATGAAGAAGGCCGGCGTCCCACGGGCGCCGATCTTGTTTCCGGCGGCGGCGTCGGCTTCGATATCGGTCTTGCCCTTCTGGCTGTCCAGCGCGGCTTTGAACTTGCCCATGTTCAGGCCCAGTTCCTGCGCGTACTTCTCGTAGGTCGGGCGGTCCAAGGTCTGCTGATTGGCGAAGATCTTGTCGTGCATCTCCCAGTACTTCCCCTGCTCGCCAGCGGCGCGCGCGGCGATGGCAGCCGGCAGGGCGTTGGGATGGAACGGCAACGGCAGGTCACGCCAGGCGACGCGCACCTTGCCCTTGTAGTCATCCATCACCTTGTTCAACGTCGGCTCGACGCGCGAGCAGAAGGGGCACTGGTAGTCCGAGAACTGCACGATGGTCACCAGCGCGTCCTTGGCTCCTTTGAGGGGCGCGCCCTTGATGTCGGCGCGGTACACGGTGCCTGCGTCCGCTTCGCCGGGGCGCTGCTGCGGCGCCGGCGCGGCCGCCTTGGTCAGACCCTCCTTGGTCAACTCGGCGTAGAGGTGGGCGCGGGTGACGCCGCCCTTCAGCTTCTCGTCGGCCTTCTTGATCTCGTCATTGATGACCGACTTGAAGTTGTCCAGCGGCTGCGCGCCGCGGAAGTTGTGACCGTTGATGAAGAAGTTCGGCGTGCCGCGCGCGCCGAAGTTGGCGGCGTCGTCCATGTCCTTCTTGATTCGGTCCTTGTTCTTCTCGCTGTCCAGCGCCGCCTTGAACTTGTTCATGTTCAGGCCCAGTTCCTGTGCGTACTTCTCAAGATTCGGTCGGTCCAGGCTCTGCTGGTTGGCGAACAGCTTGTCGTGCATCTCCCAGAACTTGCCCTGGTCGCGCGCCGCCTCGGCGGCGATGGAGGCGATCATGGCGTTGTTGTGAAAAGGCAGCGGGTTGTGGCGGAAGGCGATCTGGACATCGTCGCCATAGTCCTTCAGCACCTGGGTCAAAGTCGGCGAGACGCGGCTGCAGAACGGGCACTGAAACTCGGAGAACTCGACGATGGTGACCTTGGGGTTCTTGCCGCCTTTTGTGGGGGCGTCACCGACGGCGACCTTGTACACCTCGGTGCCCGCGGCAGGGGCCTTGGCCGGCGTCGGGGCGGGCGCAGCCGAGGGACCGGTCTTCGCGCTTTGCATGAACGTCGCATACAGCTGGCTGACCGGCGTTCCCTTGGCCAGGATCTTGTCGGCGCGAGCGATCTCGTCGTCGACGACCTTCTTGAACTCCTCATAGGGCTGTGCACCCTGAATGTTGCGCCCGTTCAGGTAAAAATTCGGCGTTCCCTGCACGCCGATCTGCCGGGCCAGGGCCATGTCGGTGTCGATGCGGCCCTTGTACGTTCCGCTGTCCAGCGCTGATTTGAACTTGCCCATGTCCAGGCCCAGTTCCTGGGCGTACTTCTCCAGATCGGGGCGTTTGATGTTCTGCTGGTTGGCGAACAGCTTGTCGTGCATCTCCCA
>JAXDMH010000746.1:0-3677 GCA_034666225.1 Myxococcales bacterium | reverse complement strand
TGCCCTCGGTCAATCCCTGCTTCCCCAGCCAGGCGGTCAGGGCCGCCTCGTCGTCGAGCACCGCGCGTTCCAGACCGCGCGGCAGCAGGCCCGCCGCCGAGGCGCTGACAATGGCGTCCTTCATCGGGATGCGGGGCCAGGGCGCCGCCAGGCTGACCTTCTGGCCGCCGTAGGTCAGCTCCTCGCCGCCCGCCACCTCGCGCGCCAGCTCGCGGAACAGCTCTTCGGTCAACGCCATCAGATCCTCGTACGTGGCATAGGCCTGATAGAACTCCAGCATGGTGAACTCGGGGTTGTGCTGGCGCGACAGCCCCTCGTTGCGAAAGTTACGGCCGATCTCGTAGACGCGGTCGAACCCGCCCACCACCAGCCGCTTCAGGTACAGCTCGGGCGCGATGCGCATGAACAGGTCCAGATCCAGGGCGTTGTGGTGCGTGGCGAACGGCCGGGCCGCGGCGCCGCCCAGCACGCCGTGCATCATCGGCGTCTCCACCTCCAGATACCCGCGCTGATCCAGAAACCGCCGGATGTGGCCGACGATGGCCGACCGCTTTCGAAAGACGGCGCGCACGTCGGGATTGACCACCAGGTCGACGTAGCGCTGGCGATAGCGAATCTCGACGTCAGACAAGCCGTGCCATTTTTCAGGTAGCGGCCGCGTCGCCTTGGTCAGCACCGTGACCGTGTCGGCCAGGACGGTCAGCTCGCCGGTCTTGGTGAACATGACCCCGCCCGTGGCCCCGATGAAGTCACCGCGCTCGACCTTCTTCCAGACCTCGAAGGCAGCGTCGCCCACCAGATCCTTCTTGATGTAGACCTGGATCTCGCCGCTGCGGTCCATCACCTTGACGAACGCCGCCTTGCCGAAGCCGCGGTAGGCGATGACCCGCCCCGCCACCGTAAACTTTTCGTCGGACAGCAGCTCGGGATTTCCGCCGCCGCCGTGTGCTTCGCCGGCCGCAGGAGCCGGTGCCCGATCGGCGAACTTGCCGAGGACGTCGCCGATGGCGTGCGTGGGGGCGAACCCGTTGGCGTATGGGTTCCGTCCCAGGGCGCGAATCTCCGCCGCTTTTTTCTCTCGTTCCGCAATCAGCTCTCGTTCGTCAGCCATGGTTCTCCACGGGATACCAACAGCCAACAGTCTCGCAAGTTGGCGGTAGAATTGGTGTTATCAATATTTGTCCACAGATGTACGAGATTCTCCCATGTGGGGACTCTGTTCAAAGGTCGTCCTCGGCGGGCCGTGTCACCGGGGCGGCGGAAGGGTCGCCGGCCAGCAGCAACAGCTGCGCGATCATGAACTGATCGAGATCGCCGTCCAGCACGGCATCGACCTGGCTGACCTTCAGCCCGGTGCGATGGTCCGAGACCAGGCGATAAGGGGCCAGGACGTACGACCTGATTTGGTTGCCCCACTCGATGGCTTTCTTCTGGGCGTGAATGCCGCCCATCTTGTCTTCCATCTTCTTCTGCTCGACCTCGAACAGCTTGGACCGCAGGATGCGCATGGCCGTGCCGCGGTTCTTGTGCTGCGAACGCTCGGACTGGCAATGCACGGCGATGCCGGTGGGGATGTGGGTGATGCGCACCGCCGATTCCGTCTTGTTGACGTGCTGGCCGCCGGCGCCTGACGATCGCATGACGTCGATGCGCAGATCCTTGTCGTCGATCTCGACCTTCACCGTCTCGTCGATGTCGGGATAGATGAACACGCTGGCGAACGACGTGTGGCGCCGGGCCTGCGAATCGAAGGGCGAGATGCGCACCAGCCGGTGCACGCCGAATTCAGCGCGCAGGTAACCGTAAGCCCATTCCCCCGTGATGCTGATGGTGACGCCTTTGATCCCCGCCTCGTCGCCCGGTTGCAGGTCAAGCTGTTCGACCTTGTACCCTTTGCGCTCGGCCCAGCGCGAGTACATGCGAAGCAGCATCTCGGCCCAGTCCTGCGACTCGGTGCCGCCGGCCCCGGCGTTGATGCTGAGCAGCGCCCCCTCCCTGTCGTACGGCCCCGACAGCATGCGGGCGAATTCCAGCTTGGAGACCACCTCTTCCGACCCGGTCAGCGTGGCGCTGGCTTCGTTCGCCGTCGCTTCGTCCTTGGCCTCGTCGGCCAGGTCGACCAGGATCTGCGCCTCTTCCACCGCCCGCATCTGGGCGTCGTAACTGTCGACCGCGGATTTCAGGCGCGCCTGCTCGCGCAACGTCGCCTGGGCCTTGTCAGCTGCGTTCCAGAATTCGGGAGCGCCCGCCTCGTGTTCCAGCTCCCCTATGCGTCTGCGTTTGCCGTCGATGTCAAAGATGCCCCCGGAGAATCGCTAGACGGCTCTGCAGCTTGCTGATGCGTTCTCGCAGGGGGCTGATTTCCATGGCGCCAGAGTTTACACGCGCCGACGGCGCGCCGCTATCGCGGCGATTGCCGTTGCTAGCGAGGCATGGCCTCTTTAATCCCACCGTCGACGGTGAGCACGCCGCCGGTGGTGAACCGGGCGCGCGGCGAGGCGAAGAACAGCGCCGCCTCGGCGACGGCCGACGGCGGGATGGGGCCCACGCCCAGAAGGTTGCGGCGCCGGTACTCCTCCGCCTGCTGCGCCGGCGTGATCCCGCGCTGGGCCGCCCGCTGGGCGATGAGCTGGTTCATCAGCGGGGTGTCGATGAAGTCGGCGTTGATATAGTTGACGCGAATCCCGGACGGGCCCAGCTCCGTGGCCAGGTTGCGCGCCAGCGCCGCCACCGCCGCCTTCGAGCTGGCGTAGGCGGCGTTGTCGGCCGTGGGTGCGAAGGCGCCCTTTGAGGCGTTGAAGACGATGGTCCCCCGCCCCTGCGCCTTCATCACCGTCACCGCCTCGCGCACGGCCAGGAAATAGCCTCCCACGTTCACGTCGAAGTGGCGGTCCCAGTCTTCGGGCGAGATGTGATCGATGGGCCCGGCCTGGATGAAGCCGGCGTTGCACACCAGGATGTCCAGGCCGCCGAATCCCAGGACCGCCTCCGTCACGGCGTGGGCGGCGTCGGCTGGCCGCGTGGCGTCCGCCTCCACGGCCACCACGCGCCGGGGATCCTTGCACGCCTTGGCAATGGCGGCGGCGGCGTCACGGAGGGCGACACCGGCGATGTCGGTCAGCACCAGGTGCGCCCCCTCGGCGGCGAATCGTTCGGCGATGGCGCGGCCGATGCCGCTGGCGGCGCCGGTGACCAGCGCCACCTGGCGTGACAGCTCTTTTTCGGGCGCCGACAGCTTGGCCAGTTCCAGCGGCCAGTATTCGAATTCGACGGCGTCGGCCTCGTCGAGAAAACGAAAACCGCCCAGTGATTCCGCCGCCTCCATCACGCGGATGGCGTGGCGATAACAGAGATTGCCGACGACGGCGTTGGCCTTGTCCTTCATGGCCGTGACCATTCCCAACCCCGGCAACAGCACCACCCGGGGCGTCGGCTCCAGCATGGGCGCCGACGTGCGCGCCTTCTGCCGTTCGTAAACGGCGCGCGTCTCCGCGGCGAATCCCTTCAGCGCCTGATCGAGGACGCGGGCGGCGTCAGCGGCAGGCAGCCCGCCCAGGTCGGCTTGCACGGCCAGCGCCACCCGCCCGCAGCGCAGGATGTGTTCGGGAGTGACCATGCCACGCGCCACCAGCGCCGGGGCCTGCACAGCGCCGGCGAAGGCGACCGCCTCGTCGGAG
>JAXDMH010000745.1:0-5510 GCA_034666225.1 Myxococcales bacterium | reverse complement strand
TGCTGTTGTCGATGCTCGTCGGGTGTACCCAGGCGGCGACGCCTGCAGGACCACAGACAGGATCGCCCGATGCGCCACGAGAATCCGCCGACGCCGCGTCCGCCGACGCCGCGTCCGTCGACGCGGTGGCGATCTCACGAGACGCCACCACCACGGAAGATGCCTCGCACGACGTCGTGACTGACGGGGGCGTCGCCGATGGGGCCCTGCCGCTCTCCACATGCGGGCGCTGGATCGTGGACGCCCAGGGTCGCCGCGTGAAGCTCGCCGGCGTGAACTGGTACGGGGCCAGCGATGTCAAGCTGGTGGTCGGCGGACTGGACAAGGTCTCCCTGGCCAGTGTCGCCGGCAAGATTCGAGAGCTTGGGTTCAATTCTGTCCGGCTGCCGTTCTCGAACGAGATGTTGCATTCGACGGCGGCCGTCACGGACGCGGTCGCGGCAAACCCCACGCTGCGAGGCAAGACGGCCATCGCGATCTTCGACGCCACCGTCGAGGCGCTCACGCGCGCGGGACTGCTGGTCGTTCTCAACAATCATTCCACGCACGCGATGTGGTGTTGCAATTACGACGACGACGGCCTTTGGTACACGAAGGAGTACAGCGAAGAACAGTGGATTGCCGACTGGGAATTCGTGGCGCAACGTTACGCGGACAATCCCCGCGTCGTGGGAGCCGACTTGCGCAACGAGATCCGGATCGCCAAACCGGTGACCGGCCTATTGCCTCGCGTGCCGAACTGGGGCGGCGGTGACGCGAACGACTGGCGCGCCGCCGCGACACGCGCGGGCGATCGCATTGCCGCGACGACCCCCGGCTGGCTGATCATCGTCGAGGGGCTCAACTCGGCCGAGGATCTGACGGCCGTCGGTGGCAACCCGATCGTCCTCAGGACGCCCAGAAAGGTGATCTACTCGGCGCATCAGTATGGTTTCTTCCGACCCGGCCTGCCCGCCATTCCCGGCCTGGGTGGCACCTACGACACGATGGACGCGGGACAGCTGAGCGCCGCGACCCAGAAGCAATGGGGCTACTTGACCCAGCCCGCGCAGCCGTTCACCGCGCCGGTCTGGCTGGGTGAGTTCGGCGACGGCGCGCCGTCGGATCCGAAATGGCTGACCAACCTGGCCGCCTACCTGCACGAAACCGATGCCGACTGGGCCTACTGGGCGATCAACGGCGGACCCAAGGCCAGCGGCGACCCCGAACCCTACGGCCTCCTCGATGACGATTGGACGACGGTACGCGACGACTGGCGTCTTTCGACGCTCCGGCGCCTGCAGTCGGCGACGCGGGGCCCGGGAATCGCCGGCTCGGCCGAGTCGTGCCCCTGACTTCGGCGGTAGAGCACGCGGCACAACATAGTTCGCTGCCCGGCGAGATACACTGCCACCGGTTCATGAGCGAGCTGCCATCACCGTACGACCTGATGGGCGGGCGCCAGCCGGTGCTGGCGCTGGCGGCGCGTTTCTACCAGGTGATGGAACGCGACGAGCCAGCATTGGCGGCGGTGCACCGCCAGGTGGAAGGTGGCGGGATCGATCCCGAGGTGAAGACGCGGTTCGCCTTGTTCCTGGTCGGCTGGCTGGGCGGACCGCAGGAGTACATGGAGAAGCACGGCCACCCGCGCCTGCGCCTGCGCCACGCCCGCGTGCCGATCGACCAGACGCTGCGCGCCGCCTGGTTGCGGTGCATGGCCCGGGCCATGGACGACTGTGGCGTGCCGGCGACGGTGCGCGGGTTTCTGGATCAGCGCTTTGCCGAGGTGGCGGACTTCTTGCGCAACGTCCCCGATCGCTGAGGACGCTCGTCGCGCGGCGCGCGTTTGTCGTTCTTGCTGCGCTTGTCTGGAGCGGCGGCCAGCGATCGCGTGCCGCCGCCTTCATAGCGCGATTTTTCCGGGTCGCGCTTGTAGACCAGGATCGTCCGCCCCAGGATCTGCGCCAGCTGCACGTCGGGAACGGCGGCGATCAGGTCGGCGGCTTCAAAGCGGGAGTCGGGGCTTTCGCTTCCGATCTTGATCTTCACCAGCTCGTGGTCGTGCAGGGCCTGCCCCAGCTGTTTGAGCACCGCCGCGGTCGTCCCCTCCTTGCCGATCTGGACGATGACGGGCAGCGCGTGGCCGGCGCCGCGCAGCTTGGCGCGCAGGGGGCTGGACGGCATCAGGGCTTTTTTCTTGGGGCTGACCTCGTCGGACATGGCGCCGCTGCTTACCACGACCGGGCGGCGGGCGGTACCCAGGTGACCGCGGGGGCGGCCGGGGCAGCCAAGCCGCGTCATGCTACCGGCCCTCAAGGCGGCGGCGGGCACCCGATGCGCTGATCGCCAACCACCAGGTCGTCAATCCAGGCTTCCTGGGGAACCTCGCTGGGGGATGTGTACTGCTCCCATCCGATGATCATCTTGGTGAAGGCCCGTGGCCCCTGCCAGATGCGGGGGCCGCCTGAAACGCAGCCGCCAACCGCCCGATTGGCGACGTCGATCTCCGTCTGCTGAACCGTATCGATCCACAGCTGCAAGGCATTGGCGCTGGCATCGAACATCCATTCCCAGCACACCCATTTCTTGAGAGGCACCTTCTGGGTTCTGGCCGCCAGCGCGCAGTCCACGGCCGGCGTGTTGGGATCGTCATCCTGGGGCCCGCCGCCACGCAGAGGGGTGAGGCCGTCGCCAACCCAGGCGCGCGTCAGGTAGCCGGGCTCGAGCACACCCACCTGGCCGCCCTGGGCATATTTGGCGAAGACGTTTGGATCGCTGGCCAGCGGTCCGGCGGCGTGGTTGATGTTCCAGTGAACGGTCGCGGGCGTCGTCGCCGCTACCGGAAGCAGCGCCGCCAGTCCCGCCTGCCGCGCCGCCGCTGCCCGGCACACCACCGGTGCCGCCTCCAGCGGAAGACCCTGCCCCGCAGCCGAGCGCCAAAAGAGCGAGCCCATGGCGGAAGAGGTGACGCATCTTGATCCACCTGCGTGCGAGTGGGGCCAAAACTATCCTGGGCCACGGGCGCCTGTCCACCGCAGGACGGCCGGTCCCGCGGCAGGTCCTGCACGTGCTTTCGCCGAAGGGAGACGCTAGCCTCGACTGATGCGTCATCTCTTGGCAGCCTTCGTAGCGATAGGTCTGTCCGGCATCACCACACCTTCTTCTGTGCGCGCCTGTGGCGGCGGCATGGTGACCACCCAGGCCGGCACCGTCGGCGCCGACGCGCAGAGGATTTTCCTGTCCGTACGCAGCGGGAACACGGACGTCGTCACCCAGGTGGGCGTCCCCAGCACGACCGCCGACTACGGCGTCCTGATCCCGGTGCCGGCCGAGCCGACCCTGGATCCTACCCCCGTCTCGATGAGCGATCTCGACAGCCTGGAGCGGAAGACCGCCCCGACGATCCGCAGGGCCGCTTCCGACGACAGCCCCTCCTGCGGCTGTCCCCTGCCCGGAGGTTCGTCGAACAGATCCGCCGGCGGTGATTCCGTGCAGGTCAGCGCGCCGATCGCCATCGGCCCGGTCACGGCCGTCTCGATCACCGCCGACAGCGGCGACGCGATCAACACCTGGCTGAGCCAGAACGGCTTCGCGATCCGGCCCGCGGACCGCCCGATCGTCGATGCCTATTCGGGGCCTGGCCGCTTCTTCATCGCCCTTCGTCGCAACGACAATGCGGCGACGGGCGGCGCCACCAGCGTGGGCGTGCACTTCACGCTGCCGGGCGACCAGCGCGTCCTGCCCCTCGGCTTCGCGCGCCTGGGTGCCGCCTCAACCGTCGCTTTCACCGTCGTCGTCGCCGCCGACGACGTGGTGGGACCGGCGGCTCCCTACCAGGCGCTGACCATCGATGATCTTGACGCCGCCACCGTCCGCTCCGCCGGCTACGCGCGCGCCGTCACCGCCGCCGTCACCGCCCACGGCGGCCGTGCCTTCGTGATGGAGGGCTCATGGATGGCATCGGGCATCGCCGCCGACATCGGTGGCCGCATCGGGAGCCTCATCGCCCCGGACAGCCACGTTACCCGCCTCTCCACGATCCTGCCCCCCGCCGACTTGATCGGCGACGTCGTCTTCAACCAACCCCACGCCGACGTGAAGCGCATCCGCACCGTCGAAGCCGCTTCGCCGCGGGCGCCGTTCGCGCTCTACGCGCTGGGGCTGCTCTTCCTGCGCCGCCGCGTCCGGTATCGCCGGTAGCCAGATCCAATGACCTAATTCGGAAAGCCGGGGACGTTCAGCTGGATCTTGTACACGGCGACGCTGGTGGTGATGTACAGCGTCTTGCGGTCATCGTCTCCGAAGGCGCTGTTGGTGACGTAGCCACCGCCCAGCCCCCCGATGTTGCCCAGCACCTGGTCCGTCGGCGAGATGACCCTGATCTGATTGGTTCCGCCCGCCACGCTGAGATAGATGTTGCCGGCGCAATCGACGGCCATGCCGTCGCTGCTGGTCTCGTTCCACGCGGTGCCAGCGCCGGTGACGCTGCCGTCCGCCGCCAGCGCCATCCGCCGCAACGCCGGGCCGCCGGTGGTGGACAGGTACAACCAGGCACCGTCGGGGGATATGGCGATCCCGTTGGACAGGTTGGCGTTCATGATCAGCGAGACCTTGGACTCAGGCGGCGGCGAGAGACGATAGAATGCGCCGCTTCCCGCACCGAAGTTTGGATCGGAGAAGTAGATGTTGCCGTCGGCGCGAACCACCACGTCGTTCACTTCGCTGAAGGGCTTGCCGTTGAAACCGGTGCTGCCGGCAATGTTGGTGCGCGTTCCCGTCGCCGGATCAAACCGCGTCAGCGTCTTCGAATCATAAGACGCCGCCACCAGCATGCCTTGCGTATCAACGGCCAGGCCGCCCACGCCGACGTTGTTGGCGAAGACGGTGATCATGCCGTCGGCGGGCGTGTACTTGTTGATCTTGCCGGTGGCCGGTGTGCCGCCCATCTGGGCAAAGAACAGCGCCTTCTGCGAGGCGACCCAGACCGGCCCTTCCAGCTCGGTAAAGCCGCCCTTGATCATCGTGGCGTTCAAATTCGCCGGCAAGGGGCTGGGATAATTTCCCCCGGGGCACGTGAAGCCCGCCGGTCCCAGCGTGGAAGGTGGCATGCCCATGTCGCCGCTGGTGTCGCGCCCGGCGTCGCCGTCCGATGGCCCGCTGGCGTCGCCGGCGTCGGGACCCGGCATCACGACGCCGCCGGCGCCGCCGCTGGCGTTGTTGCCGCCGGTTCCGGTGCCGCCGCTGCCGGTGACGTTGGTGCCCCCGGAGCCGACATTGCCGCCGCTTCCGACGGTGCCGCCGGTCCCGCCATCGCCGGGAGGCGTCCCGCTGGATGAACTGGTGCAGGAGACACCGACGGTCGCGGTCGCCCACGCCAGGCAGGCGCAGGCGAGACTGGAAGAAATGCGAGACATTGCCGGCGACGCTAGGGCCCCCACCCGCGAACTGTCAAGCCGGCCGGGCAATTGACTGCGGACTTGTCGTTGTAACGAACGAGATTGAACGCGCGCTTGAGGTGAAAGAGCAAGGCG
>JAXDMH010000744.1:0-3147 GCA_034666225.1 Myxococcales bacterium | reverse complement strand
CGCCGTCGGGGAGGCGTCATAGACGTGCGTGGCCCGGTTGTGGCAATCGATGCAGTCCATGGTGCGCGTCCCCACGACCGCCGCCGCCGGGCGATCCTGGGGGGGCAGCCATTCCTTGACGACCTTGTCTCCGTCCAGCTTCTGGATCCGCCCGACGGTCTCGCGCTTGTCGTCGAGGTATTCGTAGCGGATGCGATAGCGGGTGCTGGCGTGAAAGTGGATGCCGCTCCACTCGCCAGTGCGCCGATCCTGGCCGCCCACGTTCACCATCATCGCGGTGACCTGGGGCGTGTTGGCCTGGTCCTCTTTGAAGTGGACCCGGAAATCCAGGCGCGTGCCGCTCTGCCGGTTGGCCTGGTGACAGTTGCCGCAGGTTTCGGTGGCGGGGCGCAGATTGTGCACGGGCGTCTCGATGGGGCGGTGAAAGTTGCCGGTGGCCACGCCCCAGACCTGACGCAGTCCGGTCAGCTTGGCCTTCAGCAGCGACGGCGCGCCGCTGCCGATGTGGCACTCCACGCAGGCGACGCGGCTGTGCGGTGACTGGTTGTAGGCGTCGTATTCCGGCTGCATCACCTTGTGGCAGGTGGTGCCGCAGAACTGAGGCGTGTCCATGAAGGTCACCGCCCGGTAGGTGACCGTCGAGAAGATGAAGACGTTCAGCACGGTCATCAGCAACACGAAGGCCACGCGCCGCCGCACCGTCTCGCTCTCCATGGCCCGCGTGAACGCGGTCAGCACGCCATCGGTCTCCACCGCGGCGCTGCCGGCGACGCGGGCGCGGCGGCGTTCGCGCCACAGGCCCAGCGGAATCAGCAGCAGGCCCAGCGCCATGAACGCCGGCATCACCAGGTAGATGACGGCGGCGGCATAGGTGTTGAGGCCCTTCGACGACGTGAGATCGATGGCCAGCGCCACCAGGATGGTGACCGCCGACGCGCTGACGACGGCGGTGCCGAGCAACGTGATCCAGTTGCTCCACAGCCGGGGAAGGAAACCGACGACGGCGCGATAGGGCCTAAACATCGGCGGCGCACCTTTTTCCGGTGCTCACCGGCGTCGGCGAAAAAATTTCGCGTTCTGCACGTTTGGCGCTCATCGCAGGGACGTCATTTCAAGCGACGTGCCATGGATGGCGGGCATGCCCATGCCCACGACGCCCAGTCGCTGCGAGGGCCTACGCCCTTCGTGTGCGGATGTGCGTTCCCGCGCCCCTCTCCCTCGACAGCCCGCATTTGCCACCGCCTTTGCCCCCCTGCCTGACCCGCTTTCGTCAATACAGGACCTTTCTGGAGCTTGGGGATGTTGGGTACTCGTCTTGCTAGCGCAAGGATAAATCGCAAGGTTCAAATCGTGACGTCTCGGCGCCGTCGGGCGGCGAGCAGTCGCTCAAAGAGAGGAATTCATGACCGCCGATCCACGCGCCGACATGTCCCACGATCTGCTGCGTCAGGAACGCCAGCCGCTGGACGTCTTCTTCGCTCCCAGGACCGTCGCCGTCGTCGGCGCCACCGAAACCGCCGGCAGCGTGGGCCGCACCGTCCTGTGGAACCTCATCAACAATCCCTTCGGGGGCACGGTCTTTCCGGTCAATCCAAAACGCCCCAGCGTGCTGGGCATCAAGGCCTACGCCACGCTGGCCGACGTTCCGGCCAAGGTGGATCTGGCGGTGATTGTCACGCCTGCGACGGCCGTCCCCGGTCTGGTCGGTCAGTGCGCCGATCTACAGATCCCGGCCGCCGTGATCATCTCGGCCGGTTTTCGCGAGGTGGGCGCCGCCGGCGCCGAGCTGGAACGGCGAACGCTGGTCGAGGCGCGGCGCGGCCACATGCGGCTCATTGGCCCCAACTGCCTGGGCGTGATGAGCCCGGTCAGCGGCCTCAACGCCACCTTCGCCGCCGCCATGGCTCGTCCCGGTAACGTCGCCTTTCTCAGCCAGAGCGGCGCCCTGCTGACGGCAATTCTCGACTGGAGCCTCAAGGTCCAGCTGGGCTTCTCCGCCTTCGTGTCGGTGGGGACCATGCTGGACGTCGGTTGGGGTGATCTCATCGACCATTTCGGCAACGATCCGCGCACGCGATCGATCGTCCTTTACATGGAATCGATCGGCGACGACGCGCGCGCCTTTCTGTCGGCGGCTCGCGAGGTGGCGTTGACCAAGCCGATCATCGTGATCAAGGCCGGCCGCACCGAGGCCGCCGCTCGCGCCGCCGCTTCGCACACCGGCGCCTTGACCGGCTCCGACGAGGTTCTCGACGCTGCCTTTCGCCGCACCGGCGTCCTGCGCGTCAGCCAGATCGGCGACGTGTTCGACATGGCCGAGGTGCTGGGCAAGCAGCCACGCCCGCGCGGTCCGCGCCTGACCGTGGTGACCAACGCCGGCGGACCGGGCGTGCTGGCCACCGACGCGCTGATCACCCACGGCGGCCAGCTGGCCCCGCTGTCCGACGACGCCCGGGCCCGCCTGGGCGCGCTGTTGCCGGCGGCCTGGAGCCACGGCAACCCCATCGATGTCCTGGGCGACGCCCCGCCGGCCCGCTATGCCGGCGCGCTGGCGATCGCCGCCGCCGATCCCAACAACGACGGCTTGCTGGTGGTGCTCACGCCTCAGGACATGACCGATCCGACGCTGACCGCCCAGGCGCTGACCCAGTACGCGAACGTGGCCGGAAAACCGGTGCTGGCCAGCTGGATGGGCGGCGCACAGGTGGCGGCCGGCATCGACATCCTCAACCGCGCCAACATCCCGACCTTCGCTTTTCCCGACGCGGCGGCGCGGGCCTTCTGTTACATGTGGCGCTCGTCGTACGGGCTGCGCGCGCTCTATGAAACGCCGGCCCCTGGGCAAGCGGGCGCCGCCAACGCCGCGGGCGCGGCCGGCATCATCGAAACGGCGCGCGCCGACGGGCGCACGCTGCTGGACGAGGTCGAATCCAAACGCTTGCTGGCTGCCTACGGCATTCCCGTCACCGACACGCGCGTCGCCACCACCGCCGCCGACGCGCGCGCCGCCGCCGTGGACATCGGCTTTCCCGTCGCGGTGAAACTGTATTCGCGCACCATCACGCACAAGACCGACGTGGGCGGCGTCAAGCTGGGGCTGGCCGACGGCGACGCCGTGGTGCGCGCCTTCGACGCCATCCGCGCCTC
>JAXDMH010000743.1:0-14289 GCA_034666225.1 Myxococcales bacterium | reverse complement strand
GTTCGTCGGCGTGGCCCAGCGATCCTTCGGGCAACGGACCGTCACGGGTGATCAGCAGCGCGGCGGCAATCCCGCCGGCCAGGAGCGCACCGGCGATCGCCCACGGCCACCAGCGACGTTCCGGGGGCGGCGCCCGGTCCCCCGGCGGGACGCCGCCGCTGGTCTCCAGCGCTGGCGGCGGCGACGGCGAAGGGCGAGGGGTGTCCAGCGTCAGCTTCGGTGCCGCCGCCAGGGCCGGTGGCTGCGCGACAGGCGCGGGTGCTGGCGCCATCGGCGGCGGTGGTGTGGGCTGCGCGACCGGCGCCGCCTCTGGCGCCACCGTGCTTTCCGGCGGCGCTGCGGTGGTGGCGGCTGCTGCCGCCGCTGCCGCGCGCAAGGCGGCCAATCGAGGACGAAGCTCGTTGAGAAATTTCTCGGCGTCCTTGCGGCGCGCCGGGGCGGCGTCGGGCGCTTCTTTCAGAAACTTCTCGAAGGCCTCGACGGCTTCCGCCACGCGGTCCAGTTTTCGGTAGGTCTGACCCAGGTTGAAGTAGATCTTGGGGCTGGGATACAGCGCCTGCGCTTCGTTGAAGGCGCGCAGCGCACTTTCATAGTCGCCCTTCTGGAACAGCGCCGACCCTTTGGTCATCGCGGCGCGCGCCTGCCGTTTGGGATCGTCGGCGCCCTGGGCGTTCCGCGCCGCGACGCCCAGCAGACAGATCGCGCAGACCAGCGCCGTCGCCAGGTGCCTGCTGGGACCACGATAACTAGAGATCATTGTAAAGGCGCTCCTCCGCTGGCGGAGCATTGTGGCGCCCGCGCGTCGGTTTGGTCGGCCGCGGCGGGACGTCGTCCGGGGCCTCTGGGGCCGCCGGTGCGGCGGCTTTCTCCACATCCAATGGCGGCGGGGCGGGCGCGGCGGGACGAATCTCGCTGGGCGGTGGCGCTGGTATGTTGATCGGCGGCGCTGGCGCCTGGACCGGCGCGGCCGCTTTCACGGGCGCCACCGGCACCGGTCGTGGCGGGCGATTCCTCAGCACACTGGCCCAGATGGTGCCGGCCACCGCCGCGGTCAAGGCCACCATCACCACAATTTTCGTGGTCGCGCTGCTGCCGGCCAGCGCCATCGCCGCCGCCGGCGCACCGACGGTGACCGCCGTGGGGCGGGTCTCTGGTCCCGCGCCAACCGTCGGCAGCGACAGGCGAGAAACCGCGGCGCCGCTGCCGCGCACGGAGCGCGCCGCTTTCTCGAAGGCCTTGGCAAATTCCGCCACCGACGCGAAACGGTCGGCCGCCGCCTTCGACAACGCCTTCTTGATGACCGCGTCGACGGCCGCGTTCACCAGCCCGCCGGCGTCTACCAGGCGCGGCGGCTGACCGAAGACCACCTGATAGACCACGGTCGCGATGTCACTGCCGGCGAAGGCCACCTCGCCCGACAAGAGCTCATAGGCGATGGCCGCCAGCGCGAACTGATCGACCTTCTCGTCGACGTCGCTGGCGCCCTGCGCCTGCTCGGGCGCCATGTAGTGCGGCGTTCCCATCATCGCCCCACCTTTGGTCAGGCGCAGGCTGGCGCTTTTGACCTTGGAGACGCCGAAGTCGACGAGCTTCACGTAGTCGCCGTCTTCCTCGCCTTCGACGGTCACCAGCAAGACGTTCTCCGGTTTGAGATCCCGATGCACCACCCCGCGCCTGTGCGCCGCCGCCAGCGCCGAAGCGATCTGCTTGACGATGGCCACCACCCGCGACAACGGCAGCGGCCCCAGGCGCCGCAGACGGGTGTGCAGGTCCTCGCCGACCAGAAGCTCCATCACCAGGTAGGGACGCCCGTCGGGCGTCTGGTCGAAATCGATCACCTGCACGATGTGCGGGTGGCGCAGGCTGGAGACGATGGCGGCCTCGCGTTGAAATCTTTGCAGCGCTTCGCCGTCGCCCGCCGCTTGCTTGGCCATCAGCTTCAGCGCGTATCGACCGGCCAGCCGCGCGTGGCCGACCTCGTAGACATCGCCCATGGCGCCCTTTCCCACGCGGCCCACAACGCGATAAGTGCCCAGCACCGTTCCCGCTGCTAGCTGATCACCGGCGCTGCTCGCAGGATCCATCGGCCGCGGTCAATTTTGCCCGCCTGCCGCCGCCCCGTCCAGCGCGCCCCTGGAAGGATGGACGATCTCGGAATCAAACCCGGCACCCACCGATAGCGCGTTACAATCGACCGTCTTGAAAGACAGCGTCCTCGCGCACCTGGTTTGCCCGCGCTGCAGCGGACCGATCAAGGCGGCCAAAAGCGAAATCGCCTGCCAGAAATGCCGGCAGGAATTTCCGCGCGTGGGAGCGGTCCCGGTGATCATGACCCGCCCCGACGCCGTGATCGCGCTGTGGAGCCAGCAGCTGAACCTGATCACGTCGCAGGTTCCGCAGACCAAGGCTGGCCTGGAGGCGGAGGCGCACGCCGAGGGGATCACGCCCGCCGGCACGCAGCGACTGGAATCGCTGGCGCGGGGCGTGATGGATCAGGTGACCGACGTGGTGGCGCTGATGGGGCCGGCGTTGCCGGGGGCGGCGACCGAATCGGACGGCTCCAAATTGCCGGCGGCGATGCGCACCCCGCTGAAATACGTTCATTACCTTTATCGCGACTGGGCCTGGGAAGAGTCCGGGCACACCGAGAACCGCGACACCTTGGCCAGCGTGCAAAAGGTCGTTGGTGCGGGGCCGCTCGGCCGCATGCTGGTGCTGGGTGCCGGCGGGTGCCGGTTGGCCTACGACCTTCACCGGGCGTGCGGCGCCACCGAGACCGCCGTCGTCGACATCGATCCTTTTCTGTTCGTGTTTGCGGAAGCGGTGATACGCGGCGCCAGGCCCCGTCTCACCGAATCGACGGCCAACGTGCAAGAGGCGGCGAACGTCGCTCGCGGTTGGACGCTGGCCGCGCCCGGCGGGCCGCTTCCCGACGACCAATTTCACTTCTTCCTGGCCAACGGTCTGGAACCGCCATTCGCCGACGGCATTTTCGACACGGTGGTCACGCCCTGGTTCATCGACCAGGTGCCGCCCGACCTGCCGCAGTTCCTGGTCAGGCTGGGGCGCATGCTGAAACCCGGTGGACGCTGGATCAACCTCGGCCCCCTGCTGTACCCGCCGGAGACGCAGATGTCGCGCCGGTATTCGCGCGAGGAGGTCTTCGCCCTGGCGGCCTCCGTGGGCTTCCGCGTCGACCAGTGGACCACCGAATCACGGCCCTATCTGGTCACGCCCCTCAACGGTCGGGGCAAGGTCGAATGGGTGGTCACGTTCTGCGCGACATACAACGCGCGCTGAAGATGATGCAGGGTATTTACACCGTCGATACACGGCTCCCGGTACCATCGCCGCTGCGATGACATTACCCGGCATGGAGACCATCAAGGACGCGCACTCGAAAGCATTGCGTATCAACCTGGATCAGCGCCGTTATGGCACCTTTGCCGAGATCGGCGCCGGACAGGAGGTGGTCCGCTGGTTCTTCCAGGTGGGCGGCGCTGCCGGCACCATCGCCAAGAGCATCTCGGCCTACGACATGGCGGTCAGCGACGCCATCTACGGACACGCCGAACGTTACGTTTGCCGCCAGCGCCTGCAGGCCATGCTGGACTACGAGCACGAGTTGACGCTGTCGCGGTTGCAAGAAAGCCGCGGCCAGACCACCGCCTTCTTCGCCTTCGCCGACACGGTCTCGGCCCGCAACTACAAGGGCACCAATGAATGCCACGGCTGGATGGGCGTGAAGTTCCAGTCGCGCCCGCGTGATCAGGACAGCCAGATCATCATCCACGTGCGCATGAAAGATCGCGAAAACGCCCTTCAGCAAGAGGCGCTGGGGATGGTCGGCGTGAACCTGTTGTACGGCGCCTTCTTCCTCTTTCACGAACCGGAGCAGCTGATCGAATCACTGCTGGACGGCCTGACCACCGACCGCATCGAGATCGACATGATCGAATTTGCCGGGATCGAGTTCCGGCACGTCGACAATCGCCTGATGAGCATGAAGCTGGTGCAGCTGGGGCTGTCGGGAGCGGCCATGTTCGGTCCCAGCGGCAAGGTGCTGCAGCCGGCCGAGGTGCTGTACAAGAAGAACGTCCTCGTCGAACGGGGGCATTTTCGCCCGGTCTGCCATATGCACCTCGAGATGCTCCGCTCCGCCGAGGCGCAGTTTCGCGCCGACCTGGGTAACGACGAAGAGATCTTTCCGGTCATGGAGCTGACCATGCGCAACCTGTGCGACGACGGCGGCGAGGTGAACCGCGCCGATTTTCTGGCCCGCGCCGACATGCTGGCGGCGATGGGAATGACCGTGATGATCTCCGACTATTTTCGCTATTACCGTCTGGCCGCCCATCTGTCGCAGTTCACCAAGAAACGGATCGCCCTGGTCATGGGCGCCGGCAGCCTGGCCGACGTGTTTGATCCCAAGTACTACACGGATCTCGAGGGCGGCATCCTGGAGGCGCTGGGCCGGCTGTTCAAGGACAGCCTGCGCCTTTACGTCTATCCCTTTCAGGATCCGTCCGGCGGCGGCCTTTTGACCACGGTAGAGAATCTGGTGTTACCGGCCAATATCTCAAAGCTGTATAGCTATCTGGTCGACACCGGCAGCATCCGTCAGCTCGAGCGGTATACAAAAGAGTACCTGCTTATCAACTCGCGCGAGGCCTTGCGCCGGATCCAGACCGGCGACGCGACCTGGGAGATCATGGTGCCGCCCGAGGTGGCGCGGTTGGTCAAGGAACGCCGCTTCTTTGGCTACCGGCCCACGATTGATCCGGGTGACCGTGACGAATCACCGGCCCATCGGGCTCGCCCCGCCATAGGCGAGCCGAACTAGCCCGGCTCCAAAAAAAAAGCGGAAATGCCGGTGGGCATCTCCGCTTCCAAAAGGTCGAAGCCACCACGTCCAGGAGCCAGCCCGGGCGCAGGACCTCGTTTCAAATCATCGACAGGTTCTTCAGGCGCTGAAGGAGCTGCCGCACCCGCACGTCGACTTCGTGTTCGGGTTGTTGAACTTGAAGCCGGCGCCGTGCAGGCCCTCGACGTAGTCAATCTCGGTGCCGGCCAGGTACATCATGCTCATCTGGTCGCAGATCAGCTTGACGCCCTTGACGTCGAACGATTGGTCGCCTTCTGCGGGCTGGTCGAAGAAGAGGTCGTACGAAAAGCCCGAGCAGCCGCCGCCCTGGACCTTCAGGCGCAACGCGTAGGTGTCCTCGATGTTCTCCTCGCCTCGGATCTCCTTGACCTTCTCGGCGGCCTTGTCGGACAGGCCCACCATGGTGGGGGGAGCTTCGTCGGCGGCGGGGGCAGAGGCCGCTTGTTCGCTGGTCTTTTCTTCGGTGATCGCTACAGACATCGTGTCTCCTTGCGGGGGAAGTATAGTGGACGGTAGGGGCGGGTACAACCTCGCAGGGCGTCGGCGGGGGTCGGACTTGCGCCAGTGAGCTTCATCAGATGCTTGATCGGCCAGGCCGTTCCCTACAGAATGCGCGCCTCGTTTGTGACCCGCCGGGTAAGCGAACATCATAGGGAGAACCCGGCAGAACAGCAAAGGCCCGGGCAGGAGCCAGAAACATGAGTTTTGGAAGTTATCTCAAGGACGTCAAAGCAAGGATTCGGGAGACCGACGTCGAATCGGTGCGCAAGGTGGTCGAGACCAGCAAGGGCAAGTCGGGCAATGGCAACGGGGCCGGCCCCATCCTGATCGACGTTCGCGAGAAGGACGAGTGGACCGAGGGGTTCATCCCCGGCGCGCGCTGGATTCCGCGGGGTTTCCTGGAACTGCGGGTCGAAGACCAGGTTCCGGAGAAGTCGTCGGAGATCATCCTTTATTGTGCCGGCGGTACCCGCTCGGCGCTGGCGGCCGAATCGCTGGCCACGCTGGGGTACACCAACGTCAAGTCCATGGCCGGCGGGTTCTCGGCCTGGAAGCGGGCCGGGCTGGGTTTCGATCGGCCGTTCGTGATGACGCAGGAGCAGTCGCTGCGCTACGCCCGCCACACCATGCTTCCCGAGGTCGGCGAGTCCGGGCAGGTCAAGCTGCTCAAGGCCAAGGTGCTGTGCCTGGGCGCGGGCGGACTGGGTTCGCCGTCGGGGCTTTACCTGGCGGCGGCCGGCGTGGGCACGCTGGGCTTTGTCGACGACGACGTGGTCGACGCCTCGAACCTGCAGCGGCAGATCCTGCATTCGACCGAGCGTGTGGGCCTGCCCAAGGTTGAGTCGGCCAAGAAGGCCATCGCCGGGCTGAACCCCGACGTGAAGGTGATCCCCCACCAGACGCGGTTGTCGTCCGGAAATGTTATGGACATCATCAAGGACTATGACGTCATCGTCGACGGCGCCGACAACTTCCCGACGCGTTATCTTTTGAACGACGCCGCCCTGAAGCTGGGCAAGCCGGTGGTGCACGCCAGCATCTATCGTTTCGAAGGACAGCTGACGTCGTTCATTCCGAACGTAGGGCCGTGCTATCGCTGCCTGTATCCGTCGCCGCCGCCGCCCGACATGGCGCCGTCCTGCCAGGAGGCGGGCGTCCTGGGCGTGCTGTGCGGCGTGATCGGCACGCTGCAAGCGAACGAGGCCATCAAGCTGATTCTGGGCATCGGCAAGTCGATGTCCGGGCGCCTGTTGATGTTCGATGCGCTGGGCCTCAAATTCCGTGAGCTCAAGCTGCGCAAGGATCCGCACTGCCCGACCTGCGGCGAGGGGATCAAGCCGGAGAACATCGAGCTCATCGATTACCAGGAGTTTTGCAACGTCCGCATCTAGCCACCATCTCGACTCTGGCCGCGCCGGGCATTCACCTGGAGGCGGCGGTGTCGAGCGCGTCGGGTTCGACAAGTTCAGCTTCGCGGGCGGACAGGGGACAGCCCCTTTCCGCGCCGAGCGGAACTTTGCGCTGGGGATCCCGGGGTTCCAGTACGCCGATCTTTTTGATCCGGCGCAGCTGGCGGCTCTGGACGTGCGTTTTCGCGCCGACCTGACGGCGGCGGACGCGCCGCTGGCGGAAAGGTACGAGGCATATCGGGCGGGCACGCTGGTGCTGTCCGCCCCCGACGAATCAGAGCTGCTGATCGCCGTGGCCCGGGTCCTGTCGGACTTCGTGGCGCGTTTATTCAGGGTCGAGGCGTCGCGCACCGTTCTTCTGGAACAGGCGGCGCGCGAGCAGGCGATCTTTCGGTTCAAAGAATTTGTCTTGCGCCGGGCCAGCAAGAAATACCCGGCCACGGCCTGGCCGGCCGGCGAGGAGAGCACGCGCCAGGCGGCCGCTCTGCGCGATGAAGTTTGGGCGCTGGCGGCGACGGCCTTCCCCGAGCTGGTGGTGACCGGCGACGAAGAGCTGACCGCGGCCCGGGTGACCAGTGCGCTGCTGGACATCGAAGAGCCGTACCGCCGCCTGGCCGAAGGTCAGACGACCGATCCGGTGCCCGCTGACGTGACGGCGCGTCTGGGCGCAGTGGCAACCCGCCTGGGCGGCAGCATCACAGCCGAGCTGACGGGCGTCCGGCTGTTGCTGGACAAGCTGGAGCGGTTCGCGGCAGCCCACAGGTTCGATCCGCCGTCGCGGCAGGCGCTGCACGGCTGGGTTTCGCTGCATGTTCCGCACACGCTGGACTATGAGGCGCTGGTTCCTCTGCGCCGCCCCAGCGAGCGGCTGGCCAACCTGATGGAAGGGCCGCCGGGGCATTTACGGCGGCGCGACGGCTTCGCCCTCACCGACCGTCGGATGTCGCCGCGCGAGATCCTGAACGAGGTCGACTATTGCCTTTACTGCCACGATCGCGAGAAGGACTCCTGCTCGCACGGCATGCGCGACAAGCAGGGCGCGCTGAAGAAGAACCCGCTCGGCATTCCTCTCAAGGGCTGCCCGCTGGATGAACGCATCAGCGAGATGCACATCCTGAAAAAGGGCGGCGATTCGCTGGGCGCGCTGGCCCTGATCTGCATCGACAACCCGATGCTGCCCGGGACCGGACACCGCATCTGCAACGACTGCATGAAGGGGTGCGTCTATCAGAAGCAGGAGCCGGTCAACATCCCGCAGACCGAGACCGCCACGCTGACCGACGTGCTGAAGATGCCGTGGGGGTTCGAGATCTACTCGTTCCTGACGCGCTGGAATCCGCTCAATCGGCGCCGTCCCTATGCGCTGCCCTACAACGGCAAGAACGTGCTGGTTGTGGGCCTGGGCCCGGCCGGGTACACGCTGGCGCATCACCTGGTCAACGAAGGGTTCGGCGTGGTCGGCATCGAGGGGCTGAAGATCGAGCCGCTGCCGTCTGATTTGATCGGCGCCGACGCCTGGCCGCCGCGGGCGCTGGAGCGGTTCGAGGACATCGAGGCCGACCTGGACGATCGCATTCTGGGCGGGTTCGGCGGCGTGGCCGAATACGGCATCACCGTGCGCTGGGACAAGAACTTTCTCACCACGATTCACCTGGCGCTGACCAGGCGGTCGACGTTCCGCGCCTACGGCGGCGTGCGGTTCGGCGGGACGCTGGACGCCGACGACGCGTTCGGGTGGGGTTTCCACCACATCGCGCTGGCGGCGGGGGCGGGCAAGCCGACCATCATCGACATGGAGAACAACCTGATCCGGGGCGTACGCAAGGCCTCGGACTTTTTGATGGCGCTGCAACTGACGGGCGGCTTCAAGAAGGATTCGCTGGCCAACCTTCAGGTGAGGCTGCCGGCGGTGGTGATCGGCGGCGGGTTGACCGGCATCGACACGGCCACCGAAGTGGCGGCGTATTACCCGGTGCAGGTCGAAAAATTCCTGGAGCGCTGGGAGACATTGAGTCACGAAGCCGGCAAGAAAGACAGCAGCGAAGAGGCGCTGTTCAAGATGTACGACGCCGAGGAGGCGGGCGTGGCGCGCGAGCTGCTGGCGCACGGGCGCGCGGTGCGGGCGGAACGAGCGCGGGCGGCGGCGGCGGGCGAGGCGCCCAATTTTGCTCCGCTCATCGACGCCTGGGGCGGGGTTTCGCTGGTCTACCGGCGGCGGATGCAGGACGCGCCGGCCTACCGCCTGAACCACGAGGAGATCTCGAAGTTCTTCGAGGAGGGCGTGCGTTTCGTCGAGAAGCTGTCGCCCATCAAGTGCGTGCCCGACGAGCACGGCGCGCTGCAGGCGCTGGAGTTCGAGAAGCTGGAAGATCAGAACGGCATGCTGGCCCCCACCGGCGAGCGGGTGACGCTGCCGGTGCGCAGCCTGTTCGTGGCCGCCGGCACCCAGCCCAACACCACCTACGAGCGCGAGCGCGAGGGTTCGTTCGAGATCGATCCCAAGGCCAAGTCGTTCAAGAGCTTCAAGGCCGAGCGCGACGCCGACGGGCGGTTGCAGCTGCTGCCGCCGGCACACGGCGAGGTCGGGTTCTTCACCTCGATGAACCGCGACGGCAAGCTGGTCAGTTTCTACGGCGACAACCACCCGGTCTATGCCGGCTCGGTGGTCAAGGCGATGTCGTCGGCCAAGCACGGTTATCCGCACGTGGTGGCGTTGTTTGAACCGGAGCTGCGCCAGCAGCGGGCCGAGGACCAACCGACGCGCGACGAGGCCTGGCGGGCGCTGACGGCGCGCCTCGATCGCGACCTGCGGGCCACGGTGGTCAAGGTGAATCGGCTGACCGCAACCATCGTCGAGGTGGTGGTGCGGGCGCCGGCGGCGGCGCGCCAGTTCGAGCCCGGACAGTTCTTCCGCCTGCAGAACTACGAGAGCCTGTCGCCGATTTTACCCGCGTCGGATCAGGCGCACCGCCCCAGCCGCTTGCAGATGGAGGGGATGGCCCTGACCGGGGCGTGGGTCGACGACAAGGAAGGGCTGCTGTCGATGATTGTCCTCGAGATGGGGGGCAGCTCGCGGCTGTGCGCGGCGCTGGCGCCGGGCGAGCCGGTGGTGGTGATGGGGCCGACCGGCACGCCGACGGAGATCCCCACGCAGGAGTCGGTGGTTCTGTGCGGCGGCGGCCTGGGCAACGCCGTGCTGTTCTCCATCGCGAAAGCCATGCGCGAATCGGGCAGCCGCGTCCTGTATTTCGCTGGCTATCGCCGCAAGGACGACATCTACAAGGTCGAGGAGATCGAGGCGGCCACCGACCAGGTGATCTGGAGCGTCGACGACGGCGAGCTGCCGGAGGCGCACCGGCCGCAGGATCTGGTCTTCCGCGGCAACATCGTGGCGGCCATGGACGCCTATGCGCGCGGCGTGCTGGGCGAGGTGGTGATTCCGCTCAGTTCCTGCAGCCGCATCATCGCCATCGGCAGCAACGGCATGATGGCCGCCATCCAGCGGGCGCGGCACGCGTTGCTGCGGCCCCACCTGCACCCCGACCACGTGGCCATCGCGTCGATCAACTCGCCCATGCAGTGCATGATGAAAGAGATCTGCGCCCAGTGCCTGCAGAAGCAGATCGATCCGGTGACCGGCAAAGAGGTGGTGGTCTTCAGTTGCTCGAACCAGGACCAGCTGCAAGACCGCGTCGACTGGAAGAACCTGGGCGCGCGCCTGCGCCAGAACACCGTCCAGGAAAAGCTGACCGATCGGTGGGTGCGCCACATCCTGGCCCGGCACCCGCTGGCGCTTGTGTGAGCTGGCGCTAGATCGTCTTCTCGTCCGACCAGGTCGGATGATGCCTGGATGCCACGGCGTTGTAGATGCGCAGCTCCTCGGCCTTGCCTTTGACGCGGACGGCGGGCAAGGGGACGGCGGAGATGTTCGCGGCGACTTTGCGGTAGGTCGTCTCCGACAGGATGATCTGGCCCGGCTGGGCGACGGTGCACAGGCGGGAGGCGGTGTTCACGGCGTCGCCGATGGCGGTGTACTGCAAGGCGCGTGAGCTGCCGATGGCGCCGGTGACGACGGTGCCGGTGTTGATGCCGATGCCGATCTTGATCTCGTGCTGCCCCTCGGCGGCGCGCGTGCGGTTGAACTCGGACAGGACGCGCATCATGTCCAGGGCGCACTCGACGGCTTTCAGCTCGGCGTTGTGCAGGGCCACCGGCGCGCCGAACAGGGCGATGATCTCGTCGCCGACGAACTTGTCCAGCGTCCCTTCGTGCTTGAAGATCACGTCCACCATCAGCTCGAAATATTCGTTGAGCATCCGGACGATGTCCTGCGGCGCGTGCGATTCGCTCATCGACGTGAACCCGCGGATGTCCGAAAAGAGCAGGGTGATCTCCGATAGCTTGCCGCCTTTTTCCAGCTGCAGGCGCCCCTGCACGACTTGCTCGACCAGGTTGGGCGACAGCAGGCGCTGGAACTGCGCCCGCGTCTTGGCCTCGTGTTCGATGGCCCGGGCCAGCGTCGAATTGTGGATGGCCACGGCGGCCTGGCTGGCGATGCCGCCGAAGATCTGCAGGTCTTTTTCGGTGAAGGCGTTGGTGGCGATCATCGAATCGAGGTGCATGATCCCCAGCAGGTTGTCGTGGTGAATCAGCGGCACGGTCATGGTTGAACGGATGCCCTGCATGATCACCGAATGGGCGCCGGAAAACCGGCTGTCCATGGTGGCGTCCGACGACAGCACCGACGCCTTGTTGTTCACCACCTCGTTGATGATCGACGTCGACAGGACGATCTGTTCGTTCTTGCCGTCGCGGGTCTTGGCCACCTTGGGCTTGGGCAGGCCGTCTTCCATCAGCAAGATCACGCCGCGGTCGGCGGGCAGAAGGTCGAAGGCCTTCATGATGATCTTTTCCAGCAACAGTTCGAGGTTGACCTCGAGGCCGATGGAACGCCCCAGCTCGTTGGCCAGGCGCAGCTTTTCGTAATCGCGGCGCAGCACCTCGACGTCGAAGATCTCCCGTTCGGGCAAGAACTCCCGCGAGGGGGGCGGGGCCTGGATCTTCTGGCGGATCAGCGCCTCGGTGGCCGAGGGGGCGATGGTCACCCGCTGCAGCAGCGATTCGGCGGCCGACCGCTCCTCGAAGGTCAGCGCCGTCGACCCCAGCATGATCTCGTCGCCGTCGCGCAGGATGTGTTCGTTGACGCGCTCGCCTGCTAAAAACGAACCGTTCAGGCTGCCCAGGTCGCGAAAGAGGAAGCGGCCGTCGGGCTGGCGGATGATTTGCGCGTGCTCTTTTGACACGATGCGATCCAGGATCTGCAACGTGTTGTCGGGGTGACGCCCGACGGTGTTGATGGCGCCCAGCTCGTATTCACGCCGCTGGTCGTTGCCGATGACAATGATCTTGGCCATTCCGGGCAGCCCGAACCCAGGATAATAACCCCAACACGCCGGGTCGCGACCGACATTCCACCGCGAGGCCGTGAATTTTGCTTGAAGTTGCGAGTTTATCTCGCGAGGCATCGGTTAGACTCAGTGCCCCCGTGAATCTGCTTACCCCCACGCCGGTTCTGACCGGGCCAGATACGGACGACGAGCTCCTCGACGTGATGACGCCGGCTCTGGAGGAGACGGTGTCGGTGCGCCCGGTGGAGATGTCGCCGGCGGCCTGGGAGGCCGAGGTGGCGGCCATCGATGAGGAGGCCGAGGCGCGGGAGGGATCGGCCGCGGGCGCCCTGCGATACGCGGCGGCGCGCCTGCTTGAGGACCGGCTGGCCGACGCGGCGGCGGCCGTCGATCACCTGCAGCTGGCGGTGGAGACTCCCCTGCGGGCGACGTTCGCGCCCGTCCTGCGCGCCCTGCGCGTCCACGCCCTCGAGGTGGGCAGCATCTGGTCGGCGGTCGATCTGCTGGACGTGGAGATCGAAGCCAGCCCATCGGTGGCCGATCGGGCGGCGCTGCTGGTCGAGAAGGCCTATCTCCTGGAAGATCGCTTGCTGGCACCGGGACCGGCGCGGCGGGCCCTGGAGGATGCGCTGCAGACGGCGGCCCATCATCGCGGGGCGCTGGTCGCGGCGCAGGCCATCGCGGAACGCACCGGGGACGCCACGTTCCTGCGCACGGTGCTGGAACGCCGGCTGGCCGCCGCGCGGCTGCCGGCAGAGCGGGCCCGGGTCCTTTGTCGGCTGGCGCTGCTGGCCGAAGCGGATGCCTCGCGCCTGTCCGATGCGCTGACGCTGTTCGGGCGATCGCTGGACGAAGACACCAGCGGCGACGCGGCGGCGGTGGCCCGGGCCGGGCTGCGTCGGGTGGGGGCGCGCGCCGGCAAGGATCTGGACCTGCTGCGCGGGATCATGCTGGAAGCGGAGGCGGTGGCGCCCAGTCCCATGCGCGCTGCCTGGCTGGCGGCGGCGGCGGCGCTGCACCGTTACCGGCTGGGGGCCGCCGAGCGGGCCGCGGCGGCGGTGGATCAGGCGCTGGGCGACACCCCCGACGATCTGGCGCTGCTGGCCACCGCCTGTGACGACGATGCGGCGGCGGGGCGCTGGCGCCGGGCGCTGCGCTTTCTGGATCACCAGGCCGAGCTGACCGTCGATCCGGAGTGGGCGGCGGCGCTGTACAGCCTGTCCGGTTACGTCGCTGAACAGCATTGCAACGACGACACGGCGGCGGCGGCGCGTTTTCGTCGGGTGCTGGAGACGCGACCCTCAAGCGGAAGCGCGCTGCACGCGCTGGAGCGGATCGCCTCGCGCACGGGAGATTCATCGGCGCAGGTGGCGCTGGCGGTGGAGGCGGTGGGGCGCGTCGACGATCCGGCCTGGCGGGCGGCGCTGGCCATGCGTGCCGCCGAATTGAACGAGACCGCGCTGCACGCACTGCCCGAGGCGGCCGAGCTGGCGCGGCGGGCCCTGGATGCCGTGCCCGGTTATGCGCCGGCCCTGCACTTGCTGGAGCGTCTCTATCCGGCTCTCGAACGCTGGGACGATCTGCTGGGCGTGATCGAAAGCGAAGTGAAGGCCGCCGAGCCGGCGGGCGCGACCGAGGCGGCCGCCGTCACCGAGGCCGACGACGCCGAGGGGCGGCGCCTGGAACGGCTGGGCCTGCTGCACGAAGAGCGCCTGGGAGATCCCGGCAAGGCCATGGCCCTTTACAGTGAGTGGGCCGATCGCGGCAAGCGCCGGGCGACGGCCTTGCGGGCGTTGCTGCGGGCAGCGGAGAAGGCCGGCGACGCGCTGGTGGCGGCGGAGGCGGCGCTGCGGCTGGGGACAGAGATCGTCACCGTCGCCGACGACGAACGGGTGGCCTGGCGGTTTCGCGCGGCGACGCTGTTCGAGGAGCGCGCCGCGGCTGATCGCGAAGCCATCCGCGCCTATGAATCGGTGCTGGAGCTGGCCCCCACGTTTCGGCCGGCGCTGGAAGGGCTGGCCCGCGCGCTTTACCGCCGCAAAAATTTCGAAGCGCTGGCGACCGTGCTGTCGCGCATGGCCGCCTG
>JAXDMH010000742.1:0-8552 GCA_034666225.1 Myxococcales bacterium | reverse complement strand
CGATGACACGGATTGCCGGTACGGTGGGCATTCCCCCCTATTGCCTGCCGTCTCGGCAAATCACGGAGGACTGGCCGTTGACACGACTTTCTCTGAATTTGGGAGCCTTGATTTGCCTGGCCGCCGTCTCTTGTACCAGCAGCAACGCCGTCAACGACGCCGGGGGCAGTGGTCAGTCGGGGGGTAGTGTCGGCCAAGGGAGCGGAGGCGCTGGAACGGGCGGCGGTGGCGGCGCCGGCGGCAGCGCGACTGACTCGGCTGCCGCCGACACACCCAGCGCGGGGGCAACGGGAGGAAGCGGCGGCGCCACAGCGGGCAGCGGCGGGGCGGTCGCTGACGCGGGCGTGCCGGACGCGGCCAGCGTCGACGGCAGCGCGGGCTGGCCAGCCAAGGGCCGCACGGGAATGAGAAGCGCAGGCTGCGGCAAGATGCCGATGGGCGCCGTGGCGACCACCTTCACCAATCACAGGATCACGATCCCCACCTGCGCTGGCTGCACAGTGCCGAATTGCCCCTCGAACTGCATCGCGCCGCCCTTCGCTCCGGGCGGCGTCAACTTTCAGTCGGCCGCCAATGGCGAAACCTTTCTTGATCGCGACTACACCATCGAGCTGCCCGCGGGCTATGACCCGAATCATCCCTACCCCGTGTTCTTCGGTGCCAACGGATGCGGACCGATGCCGCCCCTGAAGGGCGCGGCTTTCAGCGTCCCGGGTGAAGACGGCGCCATCAAGGTCGGGTTGCAGCAGGTCAGCCTGGCCAGTGTCGGCTCCTGCTTCGCCGACGGTGGGATCAGGTGCGCCCCCGACATCAAGAACGTGGCCGCTTGTGTGAACGGGCCCGAGATCCCCTACTTCACGGCCGTGCAGAACTGGGTGGAATCGAACTTCTGCGTCGATCTCGGCACCGAGTTCGCCGGCGGCGGCAGCAGCGGCGCATGGGAAGCGCTGCTGGCCGGCTGTGCGTCCGCGAATACCCTGCGGGGCGTCTACTCGCTGGCCGGAGGCTTGCGCCTTCATCGAAACCCGTGCAACGGCCCCAGCGCCACGTTCATGATCGTGTCGGACGTCGACACCAACAACCCCGTGGGACCGCTTCCCCAGCTCTTCACCATCGAAGACACCTACGGCTCGGCACCCGCGCGCGACGAGATCTTGAAAAGAAACGGCTGCGTTGGAAAGGACACCGCGCCCTACGATCCCAAGTATCCTGCCTGCGTGAAGTACACCGGCTGCCCCGCCACTTATCCTGTCGTCTGGTGCGAATTTGCCGGCGGCTCACACAACAATCCCACGTACAACAACGTCAACTACCTGAACGCCGTGGCGCCGTTTCTGTTTGGGCTGCCGCCGGCTCCCTGAAGAATCCGTCACGACATGCCATAGCTGCGAGCGGTGGGATTGAGCAATCAAAGCCATCAAGGCTCAACTGCCCTCCAAAGGCAGTTCACACGCGCCGCCTTCGGCGACCCGACCAAGCCGATCGCCGACGACCCGGCGAAGCAATGTTTCGGCTGCCATGGCCCCCAGAAGGCGAACGACTACGTGTTCTCGACGTACCTTCAATAGTGGTCGTGCCTCCGTCGCGCATTAGATTCCAAATGTATGATGCGCAAGAGACAGGTGTTGTTCGTCCAGGGCGGCGGGAAGAGCGTCCATGACTCGTGGGACAACAAGCTGGTCGCCAGCCTCGAGGGGGCGCTCGGTCCCGACTACACGATCCGCTATCCGCGGATGCCTGATGAAGCTGATCCCGACCCCACGGCATGGAAGAAAGCCATCGCCCGGGAGCTGGGAAAGCTGAGCGACGACGTGTTTCTCGTCGGCCATTCGGTGGGCGCCGCAATCCTCATGGACTACCTGGCAGGCGGCACTGTGGCGCGGCGGCCTGCGGCCGTCTTCCTGATCGCGACGCCCTTCATCGGTGACGGCGGCTGGCCCAGCGACGATCTGCGCCCCACCAAACAGATGGCCGTCGAGCTTCCCGACGGCGCTCCCCTCTATTTCTATCAAGGTGGCGATGATGAGACGGTGCCCGCCTCTCATGCCGAGATGCTCGCAACAGCGTTCCCGCAGGCGATCATCCGCCGCTTGGAGGGCCGCGACCATCAGCTCAACAACGACCTGTCAGCAGTCGGGCAGGACATCAGACGCCTGGAATGACGACACGTGGTGGCGACCAGCGCCGGGTCAAGGTGGACCGAGAAGAGCCCGACGCAGGCGCAAGTGACTTGCGTATATCAGACTCGATGCATGCCCGACCAAGCCGACCGCGCCGCGTTGCTGGTGATGGACGTCCAGCCTGGGATCATCGACCGCACGCCGGACCCGGCCGCCTACCTGGCGCGCGTCACCGAGGCGGTGCGCGCGGCGCGTAGCCACGCCGTTCCGGTGATCCACGTGGTCGTCGGCTTCCGCCCCGGCATGCCCGAGGTGAGCATGCGCAACCAGGCCTTCAGCGGCCACAAGCAGCAAGGCCCGACGTACCTCTTCGACCCGCGGCCCGCGATCACCCCGGAAGGCAGCGACCTGGTCGTGACCAAGCGCCGGGTGAGCGCGTTCACGGGCAGCGATCTCGAGGTCATCTTGCGCGCCGGAGAGATCGACCACCTCGTGCTGTGCGGCATCGCCACCAGCGGCGTCGTCCTCTCCACCCTGCGTGAGGCCGCCGACAAGGATTACCGGTGCACGGTGCTCGCCGACCTCTGCGCCGACACGGATGCCCAGGTCCACGCCGTGCTGACGGGCAAGGTGTTCCCGCGACAAGCGCGCGTCATGAACGCGGTGGAGTGGACGGCGGCTCTCGAATAGCTTGTCACAGTCTGGTCGCCGTCCTCCCCGGACTCAGCGATCAGCGGGAGGGAGCGCGCCGCTTGGACGCGCCCCTCCGTATTCCCTCAGCGCGTAGCTCTTCTTGCCTTCGGCCAGGAGGCGCGCGCCGATGCGGCGGATCTCCTCCTCGCCTTGGCGCAAGGCCCTGCCGCTGGTGTGAACGGAGTAGCTGCCGAGGGCGAGCTCGTGTCGATGCGGCGGCGCCGAGCCCAGCACGAACACGGTGTCTCCCTCGGCACGAAAGTCGATCGACGCGTCGGAGGGCTCGAAGATCGCCATCTCCCCGCTGAGGACGGGCGTCGGCGTGCGGAGCACCCCCTTGTACACCGCGACCCAGCCCACGTCGTGCCCCTGGGGAGGCTCGTAGGACCACTCCTCGCCGGCCTTCAGGCTCACGACGAGATAGTTCATGGGAGGCGCGTCGATTGGGCTCTTCATCTTGCCGTGCGCGCCCAGGATGACGCGAACGGGGCCGTCGACGGGCGACTCCTCCGGCATCACGTAGTGGCTGGTGTTGGGCGCGTTCTCGAGCTCGGGCGGCAGCGCCACCCACAGCTGGAATCCCCGCACGCCCTCGGGCTGCGCTTCGCCGGTGTGCCAGACGCCGTTGCCTGCCCGCATCCACTCGACGCTGCCGGCGGACAGCACGCCCGACTTCCCCGTCGTTTCAGCGTAGCGGACGGCGCCCTCCAGCACGACGGTCACGGTGGCGATGCCCGAGTGCGGATGCCAGCCGAGCTCCATCGGCATGCTTGGTCCCCGCCCGTCGATGTGGAAGTGATCGAGGAACACGAAGGGCTTGATGAGCTGGCCGAGGTCGGAGGGGCTCATGAGCCGCGTGACGGGGCCGCCCGTATAGCCTCGCGTGCGATAGATGATCTTGCGCGTGGGTTGCTGGGCCTTCTGAAGCTGACTGGCGAACATGACTTTTTTCTCCTTGTCATGACCATACGACCGTTCCGCCCATCGGACTAGATAGGTAGATGTGGATTCACTGTGCCGCCAGTGGAACAATGGGTCGTGGACCTCAACGAGATGCTGGTGCTCGCCCGCGTCGTACAGGCCGGCAGCTTCACGACGGGCTAGGGATAAACGAACAGCTCGGAGATCGCCCACCAGATGGCGCCGCCCAGCTGCAGACGCCTGGTGAGGGTCAGCCGGACGCAGCGAGCTGTGGCAGGCGCGGGCAACGTGATCACGAACGGCATGTTGCAAGCGCCGCAACCGGGTTGCGGTTCGTTTCCGCTGGCGACGGCCGGTCCGAAGGTCACGCAATCGTTCGATGTGGCGAGATCCAGCGCGCCGGGATAGTCGCGCGGATCGGGACCGTTCACGCCCTTCTCGCCGCCCGCCCAGAAGAGGACCTTTGTGAAGAGATGAGGCGTGGTCATGTCGAAGGTGAACTGGTCGCCGATCGTCTGCGACGGCGAGTTGGTGCTGCCGATCGACCAGCGCGTGTTGAAGTTGCCGTCGAAGGCGTTCCCGTATTTGAGGTCCATGTTCAGGGCCTTGCTGCCCGTCGGGAACGGTGGCATCGATTGGGCTGTCCAACCCGTTCGACTGTACGGGCCGCCGTCCGGCGTTCCCGAGATCACCTCCAGCGTGGCGGCGTCGCCGGGGCTGTTGCTGTCACCGGGCCCGTCGCTGACCGCGTCCAAAGGCGTGACGGAGGCGTCCATCCCGCCGCTTCCCCCGGCGCCGCCGGTCGCGTTCGGGCCCTGGCCGCCGCTGCCACCCGAGCCACCCGTTCCACCACTACCGCCGCCGAACGTTCCGCCTGTTGCGCCGCCGCTACCACCGCTGCCGCCGCTCGATTGGGAGGCAGCGCAGGCCGACACGCCGAGCAGGGCCGCCATCCCGGCCACCGCGAACCGCTGTCTTCTCATCGACGACGCAGCCACTACGCGAACAGGCCGGCCACGGTTCCCTTGTTCATCGCCGGATCGCCGAAGCTGGTCATCGGCACGCCCATGGCAGTGCCGATCGCGGACCAGACGTCGGTCATGTATTTCCCGCCAAAGCGCAGATGGCGGCCCGTCTGCAACTTGAGGCTCTTTCCGCCGAACATCAGGATCGGCATGTTTTCGGTGGTGTGGTTGGCGCCGATGGCGCACTCGTTGAAATAGACGACCAGCGTGTGATCCAGCAAGGTGCCGTCGCCGTCCGGCGTGTTCTTCATGTTCTGGATCATCTCGGCCAGCATCCGCGAGTAAAAGGCGTCGACCTGCGCGTGCTGCGCGTGCTGATCGGGCTGGTGGGAGAGATCGTGGTGTCCGGCTGGATTGGTGAAATTCGGCATGATCTTCGAGAATCGCAGCGCCGAGGCGCCGGCGGCGAAGCTGAAGGTGGCGACCCGGGTCAGGTCACACTGGAAGGCCGCCAGGATGATGGCCATCTGATTGCGCGAGACGGCCTCGTGCTGGGCCTCGTCGATGGTCACGTCGCCGGTCGGATCGGTCAGCGCGCCTTGCGTGGGCGGCTGGCAGGCGGGCCCTGTCCCCGTCCCGGGCGTGGGTGCGACCAACCGGGCCTGCAATGACTGGATGCCGGCAAGATGAGCGTCCAGCTTGGGCAGCTGCGACTTTGGAACGGTGCCGCGCAGGCGCGTGAGGTCCTGGTTCGCGAAGTCCAGGATGCCCTTCTGCCGCGCGCGCAGTTGCGCCGCCCTTTCGGGCGACAGGTTCGGCATGGCCGCCGCGAACAGGCCGTCGAACAGCGTCGCCGGGCGGCTCTCCGGAAACAGCGGCCCGTTGAGGCCGGTATAGGACAGGACCTTGAAGTTCGGCAGACCGACGCTGGAAGGCCGGTAGGCCGTGGCCTGGATCGATGGCGTCGACGTCCCTTGCAGCGCGGTCGATTTCTGCAGCATGAGCTGGTCGAACGTCGGACCGGCCGCGCACTGGTTCTTGGCGTTGAAATCGCCGCCGCTGTTGGTGCCCGGGATCTCGACCGGACGCCGGCCGGACATCATCACCATGATCCCCGCAGCGTGCTTGTCGCCCGGCCAGTTGTTATCCCGCGGGCAGTTCACGCCGTTCAGGATGACCATGTTGTCCTTCACGGCGGCAAATGGCTGCAAGATGGAGGGGAGGGTGAACGTCGTGTTGTCGCCCCCCGCGGGGAAGAAATCGTCCAGGAAGGTTCCGCACGGCCGGTGAACAACCAGCAGGCGGGTCGGCGACGCGCCGGCGGCAGAAGCAAAAAGCGGGCGCAGCATGACGCCCGCCGCGGTGGTCCCCAGCCCGGCCAGGAATGTCCGCCGCGGAATGTACTTGAACGAGTCGTGCAGTTTCATGTGGGGACCTCTCATTTGTCGCCGTCACGAGTTAGAAACCCAGGAGACGTCAGCAGCGCGCGGAAGTAGTCGGTGAACGATCCCGAGGCTGCAAACTGATTCTTGGCATCCTGCAGGGCGCAGGAGTTGTCCCCGACGACGCTGCGGCCGAGGACGAACTCTGCCAGGTTGCTCGCCGCGCAGTCGGCGACACGCCGGCCGGTCTTCAGCTTGTCCACCAGCGCCGGCAACCCGGAGATGGGCCCGTCGATATCGGGGCCCAGGCTGCCCAGGACCGCGGAGCTGTCGATGGGGACGCCATGGGCGTCCGTCGCGTTGTAACGGCCAATCGGGTCGTAACGCTCTGTGGCCAGTCCCAGCGGATCGAACATGCCGTGGCAGGTCGCGCAGCCGTTGGGGTTCGTGGCCCGCAGAGTCGCCAGGTCGCGCTCGCTGGCGTCCGTGGGGAAGCCTGCGGCGATCGCCAGCGCGTTGGCCGGTGGCTCCGGAACGTTGGAGCCGCAAATGACCGAGTTGTAGATGAACAACCCGCGGTGGATGGGATCGCCCCGGTCCGGTCGCGAAAAAGCCGACAGCACCGCGGGCTGGGTCAGGATCCCGGCGCTGCGTTCTGGCAAGGAGACGTTCATCGCGACCAGGTCGCTCCCCATGCCGCCGGGCAAGCCATAGAGCTTGGCCAGGTTGTCGTTGACGTACATGCGCGACGACGTCAGGAGGTCAGTCACCTTTCCTGTGGTCAGCACGTCGCGCACGAACAGGCGCGCGCTGTCGTAGAGGTCCTGCTTCAGCGCCGGCGTGAACTCCGGAAAGTAGCCGGCGCTGGTCTCCTTCTCCGTCTGGTGCAGGCGCTCGACGCCCAGCCAGAATCCCGCGTTGTGGCTCAGGTTCGCTTGAACCTCCGGCAGCGCCAGCAGGCGATCGATCTCGCTGGTAAGTACTTTCGTCGTCAGCAGTGATCTGTCCTCCGCCTTTCTCCACAGGGTGTCGTCGGGAACGGAATCAAGCAGCGCGAACGAGATCGCCGTCGCCACTTCGTACGCGGTCAGGGGAACCCGGGCCACAGGGCCTCCCGCTGCCGGCGCGCCGATCTCGGTGCGATAGAGAAACGACGGCGATTGCAGCGTCGCCTCGATGATGACGCCGACACCGGTCGCCACGTCGTCGGCGGCGCCCAGGTGATACAGCGCCATCAGGGAGTCAACTTCGCTGTCGGTCACCGGACGCCGGAAGGCACGCGACACCCGATTTCGAATGAAGGACTGGACGCAGCTGTCGGGTGGATCGCCGGCCCCGCACGGGAGAAAGGTGTGAAGGTTCGCCGTCACCGCCGCCAGGGCCGCCGTCTTGGCCATTGCCGAATAGGCGCCCGCCGCCCGGCTGTCGATCGACACCACCTCCGACAGGTTGGTGAAATCCGCCGGCTGCGTATCAGGGGCCGTGACCTCCGGAGGCACGACCACGCCGAAGACCTGGGAGACCGCCCGGACGTACTGCTGGTCGGTCAAGCGCCAGAGGCGGGCCGGCCCCAGCGACGCGGTCCGGTCGCACGGACCGTTGGTTGCGGGAGGCCCCACGGCCCCGCCGTTACCGCCGCCGCCGACGGGATTCGTGGTCTCGCCGCCGGGGGAACCGACAGTGCCGGTGCAGGCGCTGGCCCCCAACACCAAGGCCGCCAGGACACGTGCTCTCTTCAGAAAAATGTTCCGCATTGTGTGTCCGTTCTCCTTCATGGTGCGTGCTCCTCGGGTCCCAAGGTGATGGCATCGCCCGTGACGGCGATGGCTTGTGCCGCGATCCACGACGCCGAACGCGCCACGGTCTCCACGCGCAGTTCATCGATGAGACCGTCAAAGTAGCCGTGGCTGACGTCTTCCAGGGCGCCGATCACCACCCGATCGGTGGGCGTCGCCGGGAACACGGTGTGCGTCCAGTTGCCGGCGCGCGACGCGCCGCCGCCATGGCCCGGCGTTTCCAGAGGCCCCGCCACCAGTGCCCCATCCACATAGACGCTGGTCGACTTGCCCTTGGCGTCGAACACGACCGTGAGGTGGTGCCATTGTCCCGGGTGAATCGTGTCGACGGGAGAGGCGACAAAATCCCAGCCGCTGGGCACTTCGTCGGGGTTGATCTCGCCGTAAAGAGCGTTGCGCAGCGGCTGCCCACCGAATGGGTAGCTGGCGCTGCTGCCCCAGACATACAGCTGCGTTCGACCCAGATCGCCCGTCTTGTCAGCCGTGCCGATCGCCAGCACCGCGCCAAAGCTGCCCTTGTCGATGGTGCCGGTCTTGACCCAGGCCGACTCCGTGACCGCCTGGGCGCCGCTGATGATGCCGATCCCGCGCTGCAGGCCGATGTGATCGTGTGCGGCGCCGTTGAACTTCGCCGCTTGCCCCAGCTTGCCGGTGTCGAAGGTCGCCTGCACCGTC
>JAXDMH010000741.1:0-9411 GCA_034666225.1 Myxococcales bacterium | reverse complement strand
TCGTTCGCCTTCCCGATTGAGGCGTCGATATTTTCGTCGGGAGGCGCGGCTCTGCCGCGCCGGCTGACCTTGCGAGAAGCGCTGGGGAGAGCCCGCGAGAGGGGGCGATCTGCGGGGGAACGGCTCGCTGCTGCTCGCGCTCCCCGGTCCCTCTCACTGCGCGCGGCAAAGCCGCGCTTCGTTCGCCTTCCCGATTGAGGCGTCGATATTTTCGTCGGGAGGCGCGGCTCTGCCGCGCCGGCTGACCTTGCGAGAGCAATCGGGGAGAGCCCGCGAGCGCTCGCGAGCACCCTGCAAACTAGAATTGCCGGCGTGGTCCGTGCAATGATGCGGCACCTTCGTGGCACTCAAGGTTAATCATCCGGCGATAACGTCCGTCGAGAGCGAAATTTTCACGCAGACCTTCGCGCCCGACTGCATGACCCATGCGTGCCTGTGCCGGGAGGAGGGCGATCGACCTCGCAACGACGCTTGCTGCCGCTTTGGCGCCGACGTCTTGATTCCCGAGAAGGCGGCCATCCTCCGCCGGGTCAACGAGATCGCCTCGGTCTTGAAGGAAGAGCGGCGCAATCCGGTCAACTGGTTCGACGAAATCGATCCCGAACGCGATCCCGACGCCCCGGGTGGGATCTTGCTGCGCACGGCGACCGCCGATCCCGCGGTGGAGACCTCGGGCTGCGTTTTTCTGGAGCACGACGGCCACCGCGGCTGCGGTCTGCACCGGACCGCGCTGCAATTCGGGTTCGATCCGGCGGAGATCAAACCGGCGGTCTGCCGTCTTTATCCTTTATCGGTCAGCAAACGCAGGCTGGGGTTGAGCCCGGATTTCGATTGGTATTCGTGCGCGGGCGATGCCGGTCCCACGGTCTACCGCTTGATGCGGGGCGAGCTGGGCGCCATCTACGGTCGCGAACTGGTGGCCGAGCTTGATCGTCTGGAAGGCCAGCACCTGCGTCGGCGCCTGCGAATAGCGCCCCGCCGGCGCGACGCCGAGACCCAGCAGACGTCAGACGAGACGCCCTGACCCGGCCTTCCGCCGATGCGCCCAGACCTGCCGCCGTTGTCTGCCAGCGAAGCGGGGTTTGTACTGGGAGCGGCGCTGATCGGAGCGCCGGTGACGGTTATCGACGGGTTGGCTGGCGACGAAGGGGCTCGTTGCCAGCAGGCGCTGACCACGCTGGGGACGCTGGCGTCGGACCAGCGCGTGGATTTCCTGGCGGCGCTGGGTGGTGAGGTGCTGTCCGCGGTTCCTGCCGGCATCGAGCAGGTCCACCGGGATTGGCTGCTGCCGGCGCTGGTGGCGGAATCAACGCCGCTTTTGCGGGCGGCGATGGCCGGATGGCCGGCGGCGGTGGTCGAGCGGGTCGCTGCCGTCATCGTCGCGCGGGGCGACGATCCGACGCCGCGCCCCACCGACCAGCTTGATGACGAAGCGCTGGCCGCCGTCCAGCGCGCGATCTTCGTGGACATCGTCGCGCCATGCCCGGTAGCGGGCGCCTGGTCAGCGCTGGCTGGCGACCACGGGCCGGCGCTGTTGGACGGCCTGGTCGGGCTGGGGGCAGAGACCATCGGCGTTTCGCTGCGCGGGGCGCCCCGTCCGGTGATCGCTCGTGCCGCCGCCCAGGTCGGCGAACCGGGCGCCGAGCGGCTGATGGACGCCGCGACCCGACCTGGTTCCGCGCAGGAGCGACAGACGGCGCGGGCGCTGGTCTCTGGTGTCGGCTCCGACGGGACCGAGCTGGGCGCGGCGATGGCCATCGGTTTGAAAGCCTTGGCCCACACCCTGGCGGAGGCGCCCGATGACGCGGCGGTGGCCATCGCCCAACGCTTGCCGATGCCGCTGGGCCGTTCGCTGCTGGCGGCGATCGTGCGCGCCCGGGCCGACCGCGCACGCTGACTGCGCCCGCACCGGGTGACCGTCAGGCGTCGGCTTCGCTCTTGAAATAGTCATACAGGGCGGCGCGCGGCGCCACCTGCTGCTGCAGCGCTTGCGCCTCGCCCTTGGTCATCGGAACAAAGCCGCGCGCCACGGCCAGGTTCTGTTGCACCTCGGCGATTGTGGAGCAGCCGATGATCACCGTGTCGGTCAGCGTGGCGGTATAGCGGATCAGCTGTTCCGGGCGGGCGTCGCGCAGCAGGCGGCCGGCGGCCATCGCTTTCATGCCGACCACGCCCATCCCCTGGCGGCGGGCCTCGGCGACCACCGTCGGGACGAAGGGCTGGCGCAGACTGTCGGCGGGATTGACCGCCACCAGCACATTGTCGAAAGGAAAGCGGGCCATGGCCGCCAGCAAGACAGCCGGATCGTGATGGCCCGTGAGACCGATGTGGCGGATGCGTCCGTCGGCCTTGGCTTGCAGGGCGGCTTCGATGGCCCCGCCTTTTCCCAGCAGCACGTCCAGCTCGCCCATCTCGCGCAGGTCGTGCATCTGCCACAGATCCAACCAGTCGGTCCCCAGGCGTCGCAGCGAATCGTCAAGCAGGCGCAGCGCCCGATCGCGCGTCCGTTCGTGCGTCTTGGAGGCGAGAAAAACGCCGGCGCGGGCGGCGGGTCCGGCTGCCCGAAACGCCTGACCATAGTAATCCTGACTTTGCTGATAGGCGGGCGCGGTGTCGCAGTAACGCACGCCCAGGCGCAGCGCTTCGAGAATGACCGGCACCGCCAGGCGCGCCTGGCCGGTGGTGCGCAGGATTCCTTCGCCTCCCAGCGACACCGCCAGGACGCGGGCGCCGGTGCGACCGAGCGGACGTTGGTCGGCTGCGACGAAGGTATCGACGGGCGCGGCCGGGGCGGATCCGGTGGGATTGGCTGTCGCTGTCATGGGGGGAGTATCCCATCAGGTCGCTTCCCCGTCAGGCCGGCGTCAGCACCGCCGTTCCATGTTAGAGATGGCGGGCGGAGCGCGCTCATGGGTCGCGTCGTCAAAGGATGGGGACATCGGGTGCCGGGCCAGCTGCTCGACGCCAAGGCGCAAGCGACGGCCATTTTGGACGCCGCGCATGCTGATGCCGCGCGCCTTCGTGCCGAGGCAGAGCGCCTGGGCGCGGACGCGCGATTGCAATACACCGAGGCCCAGCAGCGCGGCCTGGCCGAGGGGCGTGATGCGGCCGCGGCGGAGGTTCTGACCATGATGCTGGCTGCGCGCGCCGAGGCGGCGGCAGCGCTGGTCGCGGCCAAACCGGCGGCGGTCGCGCTGGCGGCGCGCATGGCAACCAAGATCGTCGGCCGGGCTGTCGACGCATCGCCGGCCCTGATCGCCGACATCGCCACCGAAGCGCTGCGCGCCAGCCGGGCAGGCGTCGGGCGGGTCAAGCTGCGCGTTCACCCGATGGACCGGCAGGCGCTGGTGACGGCCAGACCGCAGCTGGCGGCGCAGCTGGGTGCGGGCGCGGCTCTGGAAATCGTCGACGATCAGGCGGTGGGACGTTACGGTTGCATCGTGGAAACCGGCGCGGGACGCCTGGACGCTCGTCTGGAGACGCAGGTGGCGGTGCTGGAAAAAGCCCTGCTGGGCGAGCCCAAGGGCCAGGGCGACGACCAAGGACGCAGCTGACAACCATGTCTGACATCCCCACGCTGGTGGATCTGGGCGAGGCGCTGGCCGCACTGGACCAGGTGAACCCGCTGCGCCTGGCCGGGCGGGTGAGCGAGGTGACCGGACTTTTGATCCGGGCCAATGTCCCCGGCATCCGCGTCGGCGAGCTGGTCTGGATCGACAGCACGCCTCCCGGCGCGCCGCCGCCGATGCTGCCGGGCGCATCGCCCGAGGGCGCCGGCCGCGTGCAGGCCGAAGTGGTCGGTTTCCGCGGCGATGACGTGGTGCTGATGCCTCTCGGCGAGGCGGTGGGCATCGGCCCCGATTCGATGGTCACGCCCACGGGACGTCCTCTGACCATCAAGGTGGGCGACGGCTTGCTGGGTCGCGTGCTGGATGGTCTGGGCCGGGCCATGGACGGCGGTGTTCCCCTAGGCGAAGGCGCCGGCTGGACAGAGTGGAACGTCGATCGGCCGTCGCCCGATCCATTGACCCGGCGGCGGATCCAGCGGCCGCTGGCGCTGGGCGTGCGGGCCATCGACGCGCTGATGACCGTCGGCGAGGGCCAGCGCGTGGGACTTTTCGCCGGGGCCGGCGTCGGCAAGTCGACGCTGCTGGGACAGATCGCCCGCAACACTGACGCCGACGTGAACGTGATCTGTCTGTGCGGCGAGCGCGGACGCGAGGTCCTGGATTTTCTGGATCAGTCGCTGGGCGCAACGGGGCGCGCCCGTTCGGTGGTGGTCTGCGCAACCAGCGACGCGCCCAGCCTGGTGCGCCTGAAGTCGACGTTCGTGGCCACCGCCATCGCGGAATGGTTTCGCGAGCGGGGCCAGCGCGTGCTGTTCATGATGGATTCGCTGACGCGTTTTGCACGCGCCCAGCGCGAGGTGGGGCTGGCGGCCGGGGAGCCTGCGGTGCGACAAGGGTATCCGCCCAGCGTGTTCGCGCTGCTGCCTCGCCTGCTGGAACGCACTGGCAACAGCGCCGCCGGATCGATCACTGCGCTTTACACTGTGCTGGTGGCGGGCGGTGACATGGAAGAGCCGATCGCCGACGAGGTGCGCGGCATTCTGGACGGCCACATCGTCCTGTCGCGCGCCATCGCCGACCGCAACCAGTGGCCGGCCATCGATGTGCTGCCGTCGCTGTCGCGGCTGATGACCGCGGTCGCCGATCGACCGCATCAGGCGGCGGCGGCGCGCTTGCGCGGCATCATGGCCGCCTACGAGCGACAGCGCGATCTGATCATGCTGGGCGCCTATCAGCGCGGTTCCGACCCACGCACCGACGAGGCCATCGCCCGCATCGACGGGATCGCCGCATTTTTGCGCCAGGAGATACAGGAGTCGGCCCCCTTTGAAGAGACCAGACGTCGCTTGCTGGCACTGGCGACGTGAAGCAACGGAACAAGGAGTGACGCCATGTCGATGTCGGAATGTCTTTTCTGCAAGATCCGCGACGAGAAAATTCCAGCTCAGATCACCTATCGCGACGAGCACGTGCTGGCGTTCAAGGACACCGGGCCCAAGGCGCCGCTGCACCAGCTGGTGATTCCGCTGCGCCACATCGCCAGCCTGGTCGACGCCACACCGGCCGATGCCGAGCTTTTCGGACGCCTGATGCTAGTGGCCGCGCAGCTCGGGAAGGAGGCCGGTTACGGCGAGCGCGGCTTCCGCGTGGTGATGAATGCCGGCCCGGACGCCGGGCAAAGTGTCCTCCACGCGCACCTCCATGTGCTGGCCGGACGCGAACTGGCCTGGCCGCCTGGATGATGTGGCCAATCGTCGACAAACCGGGCACAATGCCGCCCCATGATGATGACGAGGACGACAAAAATGAACAGACAGCCCACGTTACTTTGCATGTTCGTTGCCTCGGCCCTGCTTGGCCTGTCCTGCGCCAGCGCGCCTGCCCCAAGCGCCGAATCGGGTGGTGGCGCAGCGGCCGCTTCCAGTGGTGCTGGTACAGCGACGGCAGCAGGAGCCGCCCCGGCCGCACCGGCCGCTCCGCCGAAGCTGGCGAACCTGCCCGGCATGACCAAGACCTGGAACGATCTGGATGCAGGCGAGCGCAAGGAATACATGAAGACGAAGGTCATGCCGCGCATGTCCGACGAGTTCGCCGCCTTCGACGCCAAGTACGCTGAATTTACCTGCGTCACCTGTCACGGCTCGAGCGCCAAGAAGGGCAACTTCAAGATGCCCAACGCGGAGCTGCCCAAGCTGCCCAAGGATCCGGAGGCCATGAAGAAGCTGGCCGCCGAGAAACCGGCCGTGACGATGTTCATGGGCGACATGGTCAAGCCGCACATGGCCGACCTGCTGGGTAAAAAGCCGTTCGATCCGAAGACCAAGACCGGCATCTTCGGTTGCACCGCCTGCCACACTCTGCAGTAAGCCTTTCGTTGTCGGCCGGACGCGGTCTGCGCTTGATTCAGGTCATCTATGAATCAAGCGCGCGTTGCCCGGCATCGAGCAGCTTGACGATCCGATCGACGTCATAGACGGCGCCGCGCCACACGCCGCCGCTGGCCGCTTGCAGGGCCGCCCACAGGCGCGTGTCGGCCGGCAGGTGCTGATCAGGCGCAAGATCTTCGCGCGGGGCGCGGCGTCGCAGCTCTTCGTCGTCGGGGACGAACGTTGTTTCACCGCCAGCCGCCCGCACCAGATCGACAGTGCCTTGCAGGCCGCGGGTGTCGACCACCACGCGGATGCGATCGCCGTCGCGCAGCTTGCCCAGGGGCCCGCCGGCCAGGGCTTCGGGGCTGACGTGGCCGATGCACGGTCCCGTCGACACGCCGGAAAAACGGGCGTCGGTGATGAGAGCGACGCGGTCGGCGTGGGGCAGATATTTCAGCGCCGCCGTGACCTGATAGGACTCCTCCATGCCGGCGCCCAGCGGTCCGCGGCAGCACAGCACCACGACGTCGCCCGACTGGATGGCGTCGGGGCCGGTGCTCTTGATGGCGGCGATGGCCGCCTGTTCGGTCAAAAAGACGCGGGCCCGGCCGATGAGACGAAAGACGCCTTCGCTGTCCAGCGCCGTGCGAGCGATGGCGGTGCTCTTGATGACCGCGCCGTCGGGCGCCAGGTTGCCGCGCACGAACGTGATGGTGCTGGTCATGCCGGCCCGGCGGGCGCCTTCCGGGCTCATGATCACGCGGTCGGGGTCGACGCCGTCCTCTGACTGCAACCGCGCGCGCAGAAGCCGGCGCCGGTCGGATTTTTCCCAGGCGTCCAGCATCTCGCCGAGGGGCGTGCCCAGCGCGGTGAGGGCAGACAGATCCAGCAGGCCGAGCGTGCGCAGGTGCAACATCACCTCGGGGACGCCGCCGGCCAGGAACACGCGCACGGTCGGGTGAACGCCGTTCGGCAGCGCGTCCACCAGGCGCGGCACGCGGCGATTGACGTCGGCCCAGTCGTCGACGGTGGGCAGGGGCAGCCCGGCCGCGTGCGCCACCGCCGGGATGTGAAGGAGGAGGTTGGTCGAGCCGCCGAAGGCGGCGAAGACCACCATGGCGTTGCGCACGGCGGCCTCGGTGAGGATGTCGCGCCCGCACAGGTTGCGCGCCGCCTGGGCCAGCACGGCGTCGACGGAGCGCCGGGCGGCTTCGCGCCAGATCGGCTGGCCCGACGGCATCAGCGCGCTGTGCGGAACCGCCAGGCCCAGCGCCTCGGCCACGACCTGCGAGGTGGCGGCGGTGCCCAGGAACTGACAGCCGCCGCCCGGCGAGCCGCAGGCGCGACAGCCGATGTCGCCGGCTTCTTCCAGGGTGATCTGGCCGTGGGCGAAACGCGCGCCGATGGTCTGCGCCTTGCCCGCGTCTTCGGCATCGATGGCGGGCAGCGTGACGCCGCCCGGGATCAATACCACCGGCAGCTCCGCCATGCCTCCCAGGGCCATCATCATCGCCGGTAACCCTTTGTCGCAGGTGGCGACGCCGATCAGGGCCCGGCGCGTGGGCAGCGATCGCGCCAGCCGGCGCAGCACGATGGCCGCGTCGTTGCGGTAGGGGAGGCTGTCCAGCATTCCCGTCGTCCCCTGCGTGCGTCCGTCGCAGGGGTCAGTGCAGAAACCGGCGTAAGGCGTGCAGCGCTGGCGGCGCAGGGCGCGCGCCGCCTCTTCCATGAGCAGGCTGATCTCCCAGTGGCCGGTGTGAAAACCGAGGGCCACCGGCGTTCCGTCGGGCGCGCGCAGCCCGCCCGACGTGCCCAGGATCAACACCTCGGGCCGGCCGATCTCGTCGGCGGGCAGGCCCATCCCCACGTCTTGCGTCCAGCCGAACAGGTTGCCGCTGGGGCGGCGGACCAGATCGTCGGCTGTCAGCGGCAGTCGGCCGGGCGGCCCGGGCGCCCGGGTGGCAACGTCGAAGATTTTGGCGTCGTCGGTGTCGAAGATGGTCATGCGCGAAGCGGCGCGACCACGTTGACCAGGGTCCCGATGCCGGTGATGGCAATGCGGATCTGGTCGCCGGGGCGCAAGGTGAATTCGTTGGGCGGCACGATCCCGGTCCCGGTGAACAGCAGCGCGCCGTTGGGGAAGCTGGTCTCGCGGTACAGATACGCCACCAGCGTGTCGGGCGTGCGCTTGAGCTGGGCCAGCGAGGTCTCGCCGGCAAAAGCCGGACGTCCTTCGCGCAGGATCTCCAGGTTGATCTTCGTTTCTGGTCCGGGCGGCGACGGCGGCAGCCACAGCCCGGGGCCCACCGCGCAGGAGCCGTCATAGACCTTGGCCTGCGGCAGATACAGCGGGTTTTCTCCCTCGATGTCGCGCGAGCTCATGTCGTTGCCGACCGAGTACCCGAAGATGCGGCCGGCGGCGTTCACCGCCAGCACCAGCTCGGGCTCGGGCACGTTCCAGCGCGCGTCGCGCCGCAAGCGCACCGGCTGCCCCGGCCCCATCACGCGTTCGGGCGTCGACTTGAAGAACAGCTCGGGGCGCTCTGCTTCGTAGACCAGGGCGTAAAAATCGCCGCCGCCGGCGGCCTGCGCCTCCTCGATGCGGGCGTCGCGGCTGCGGAAGTACGTCACGCCGGCCGCCCATACCTCCTGGTGCTCCGTGGGCGCCAGGATGGGAAGCGGATCCGCTGAAGCGTCGCGGGGAGCCGCGCCGGCGATGGCCGCGGTCAGGGTGGCGCGGGGATCGACAGCGCGAAAGATCGCGTCCCAGGTCAGCGCCGACGGCGGCAACAAGAAGGAACGGCCGTTGTCCTCGATGAAGATACCGCCTGGCGTGCGATAGACATGCATGCGCGGATGATAGCCCACCGCCCGCCAGGGAACAGGCGGGGAGTGCGCCGGTCAGCGGTTTTTGGTGCTGTTCTTCCCGGCCGTGCTGCCGCTGGCGATTTTCTGCCTGCCCGGCGGATTCCCGCCGTCTTTGATTAAATTTTGTGAATTTTGCGTCGGTCGTGGGTTGGTCCGGGGCACGAGAATCGTCGTTCCCGGCGTGACCTCGGCGTCGTCACCGACGGCGTTCAGCGACCGCAGGCGGGCGGCGGAAATTTTTCGGGCCTTGGCGATGCGCACCAGGGTTTCGCCCGCCTGCACCTGGACGGGCACCACGTTGTCAGGACGCAGATCGTCCAGCGGTTTGGTCACCCGGGCGGCCGCGCCGGCCGGCACCCGCAGGTCAACCGGGCCGCGATCGACCGGCGTGCGCCGGCGCGGATAGGTGGGATTCCAGGTCGCCAGGTCGTCGGCGGTGATGCGCAGGCGCGTCGCCAGGCGTTCGAAGGTGACGGCTGGCGGGACAGAGATCGTGTCGAAGGGGCGGGGCGGATCGGGCCGCGGTTCGTCGATGCCGAAGACCTGGTGATTTTTCTCGACGACGGCCACCGCCAGCACCTTGGGGACGTACTCCGTGGTCTCCC
>JAXDMH010000740.1:0-11430 GCA_034666225.1 Myxococcales bacterium | reverse complement strand
CACGATGTTGGTTGGAAACGCCGCCGGCGGCACCCAGTATCAAGACGACTGTCCCGCGGGCCAGGCGCTGATCGGTTTCAGCGGCAACGCCCTGGGGCCATCGACCACATTGGATACTGTCAACCGTCAGATCGCTGCCCGCTGTGGCGTCGTTCAGATCGTCGGAACGACGGTCACCATCAAACCAGGTGCCACGCTGCCGGTGCGAGGAATGGCCGGAACGATGGCGTGGACGCGCACCTGTCCCGCCGACCAGGTGGTTGTCGGTTTCTCCGGACGGAGCGGTTCCTACGTCGATCAACTGGTGCTCATCTGCGCGCCGCTGACCGCCGCCTCCTCGGCCGTCGGTGCAGCGCTGATGCCAGGAGGGACAACATCGCTGACCGCGATCGGGGGCAACGGTGGATCGGCGTTCGCCGCGATCAAATGCGCCACCGGCCAAGTGGGTGCGGGATCCCTGGTTCGAGAAGGCGACTTCATGGACGCGTTCTCGATCGTCTGCAGCAAAGCGACCATCGCCCCGTAGGACGACGACGCCGCGCTCTCGAGGGATCACGATCCGTACGCGTGAAATCCCAGGAATTCAGGGTCTCGCGGGCACCGCGTTTGGGAGGGGCGAATTCGCTGCGCTGGCTGGCAAGAAGGAGTAGGTTGGCCGTCGTCCAATCGGACGGGCCGTTTGCCGTACTCTCGGGGCGGTGAGTGATGGCTACGGACGAGTCTTCGGCAGGCACGGCGGTTCGACTGCAACGGCCGGTGGATCCGGCTCGCGATCACGTACGTGGTGGACGCGCCCCTGATGTCATCACGGTGGTGGCGTATGCCGATCTCTTGTGTCCCTATTGCCAGCGCCTGCGCCGGGTGATGCTTCGTTTGCGCGCAGCGCTTGGCGATCGGCTGGCCTACGTCTTTCGCCATTTTCCGAACGAGCGTGCCCACCCGGGCGCAGAGCGAATCGCCCGGGCCACCGAAGCCGCTGCGAACCAGGGGCGGTTCTGGGAGATGCACGACTGGGCCTATGACAGCACGGCGCCCATCACCGAGGAGCGCATCCTGGCGTTTGCCAGTTCGCTGGGGCTCGACATGCCCAGGTTCACCGCGGATCTCGCCAGCGAGGCGGTTCAGGCGCGCGTGGCTCAGGATCTCACGGACGGCCGCCACAATGGCGTGGCTGGCACGCCGACGCTGTTCGTGGACGGCATTCGCTATGACGGCGCCTGGGACTTCCAGTCGATGCTGGAGGGCCTGGAGCGCCCCGTGGCCGCGCGCGTGCAACGTTCGGCGCGGGTGTTCGCCAGCCTTCCCGCATCGGGCGGCCTGGTGCTGCTGCTGTCGGCGATCCTCGCGCTGGTGTGTGCGAACACGCCATTGCGTCTGCGTTACGACGCCCTGATGCACGCGTCGTTCAGCATCGGTCCGTCCGGCGGGCTGGCGCTGACCGTGGCCCAGTGGTGCGCCGAGGGGCTGATGACGCTGTTCTTCCTGCTCGTCGGTCTGGAGATTCGTCGCGAGGCGACCGCAGGGGCGTTGGCGGAACGGCGAGCGGCGGTGCTGCCGGTCATCGCCGCCGTGGGCGGGGTCCTGGCGCCGGCGGCCATCTACCTGCTCGTGAACCGCGGTCCGACGTCACACGGGTGGTCCATTCCGACCGCCACCGACGTGGCCTTCACGCTGGGGATCCTCGCGCTGATCGGCGAGCGAAGTCCTCCCGGCCTGCGCGTGTTCGTGGCGGCGCTCGCCGTCGTCGACGACATCCTTTCGTTGCTGACGCTGGCGATCTTCTATCCGCACAACTTCAGCCTGGGTTGGTTGTCGGCCAGCGTGCTGGCGATGGTGTTGCTGTTCGTGCTCAATCGCTGGCGGGTGTATGCGATCTGGCCGTACGTGACGGCCTCGTCCCTGTTGTGGCTGGCGTTGCATGCGGCCGGTGTCGACGCCGCCTTGACGGGCGTTGCCTTGGCCATGCTGCTGCCAGCACGACCCGCTCCGGCAGCCAGCGTCCTGCTTGCCCAGGCCGCCACCGCTCTCGCGGCCCTGGAGCATGCCGAGAGCGAGGCGAAGCAGGCGGGACGCGATGAACCGCGGCTGGAGCAGCTGCCCATCTGGGATTGGGCCAGCCGCAATCTATCGGCCGCCAGCGCCCGGCTCTTGTCGCCCGCCGATCGGGTCGCGCTGGCCGTCGGCCCCTGGAGCACCTACTTCGTGTTGCCCCTCTTCGCCTTTTCGGCCATCGGCGTCCCGCTGTCGATCGATCTGTCTCAGCCAGGCACGCCGCGCATCCTGTTCGGCGTTGTGTTGGGGCTGGTGCTCGGCAAACCACTGGGCGTGTTGGTCGCCTCTTGGCTCGCCATCAAATCGCGGATCGCCGTTGCTCCCGACGGCGTGACCCCCAGGCAGTTCATCGGCGCGGCGATCCTCTGCGGCGTCGGTGACACGGTCGCGCTGCTCATGGCCGATCAGGCGTTTCCCGCCGGCAATGCGGCCGCGACCGCGAAGATCGGGGTGCTGCTGGGCTCGGTCGCGGCCGGCCTGCTGGGCGCGTTGGTCCTCGTCACCGGCTCGCGCGCCGCCGCCCGATCGCCAGCGTCGGACAGTTGAGCCTCGCGCCCTGGCGCACCGCCTTTGCCAGGTCACCTCTCGCTGTCGAGCATCGCCATCAGGGGAGCGGCGTAGCGCGGACCGGCGACCGCGGTGGCGGGGACGGCGGCTTCCAGCTCAGCGGCTTCGGCGGGGGTGAGGGTCATGTCGAGAGCGGCCAGCGCGTCGGCGAGCTGGGTGCGGTTGCGGGCACCCACCGTCGGGATGATGGTGAGGTTTTGGGCCGCGGCCTTGGCGCGCACCCAGGCGATGGCCAGCTGCGCCGGCTTGACCCCCCTGGCGGCGGCGAGGCGCGCCAGGGAGAGCGCCAGCGTGCGGTTCTTCTCGCCGTTGTCGCCTGAGAAGCGTGGCAGATGCGCGCGGAAGTCGCCGGCGCCGCTTGGGGTGCTGCCGGTGAGGAGCCCGCGCGACAGCACGCCGTACACGGTGGTCGCGATCCCAAGCTGGGCCAGGGCCGGGAAGATCGTCGCTTCGGGGCCGCGGCTCAGCAGCGAATACTCGATCTGCAAATCACAGATCGGATGCACCTTGGCGGCGCGCCGGACGGTCTCCGCGCTGACCTCGGACAGGCCGATGTAGCGGACATAGCCCGCCTTCACCATGTCGGCGATCGCCCCGATTGTGTCTTCGATGGGCACGGCGGGCTCGAGGCGCGCCGGGCGATAGATGTCGATGTGATCGACCCCGAGGCGCGAGAGGCTGTGGGCGAGGAAGTTCTTGGTGGCGGCCGGTCGGGCGTCGTAACCCAGGAAGGCGCCGTCGGGGCCGCGCAGGCCGCCGAACTTGACGCTGAGCAACGCCTGGTCGCGACGGCCGCCGGCCAATGCCCGACCGACCAGCATCTCGTTCTTGCCCATCGCATAAAAGTCGCCGGTGTCGATGAGGTTCACGCCACGTTCCAGGGCGGCGTGGATCGTGGCGATCGCCTCGGCCTCGTCGCCACTGCCGTACATGCTGCCGGCCCCCATCCCCATGCAGCCGAGCGCGAAGGGAAACACCTGGGGACCCCGGGTGCCGAGCGCAGTCTTCGTTGTTGTCGTCATGCAGCTCAGTCTGGGCGCTCGCGTCTCAACTCCAGTGAATAGTATGGATGGAACACATGCCTACCGTTCATGGACGCGATCTTGACCTCAATCTTCTGCGCGTGTTCGCGGTGGTCGCCCAGAGCGGCAGCGTCACCGAGGCGGCGAAACGCCTCTACGTGACCCAGTCGGCGGTCAGCGCGGCGCTGCGCCGTCTCACGACGGCGGTTGGTGCCTCGCTGTTCGTGCGCAGCGGCCGCGGCATCGCCCTGACCAGTCGCGGCCAGCGCCTGCGCGTCCAGCTCGACGTCCACTTGACGGCGCTGGTCGACGCCGCGCTGGCGCCGGCGACGTTCGACCCGTCGACCAGCGATCGCACGATCCGTCTCGGCCTCTCCGATTCGGCCGAGTCGTGGCTCTTGCCGGCCCTGCTCCGCGTGCTCGAGCGCGAGGCTCCGCGCATGCCGCTCATCGCCATCCCGGTCCAGTTTCGCACGGTCGCGGCCGCCCTGGCCGACGGGCTGGCGGCCGCCATCACGGTCGCCGACGACCTTCCGGCGACGATTCGGCGCCAGCCCTTGATCCACGGCGGGTTCACCTGTCTTTACGATCCACGCCATGCCCGGCTTCGCACGCTGACCGAGGCCGAGTACTTTGCCCGCGACCACATCATCGTTTCGTACAACGGAGATCTGCGCGGCATCGTCGAGGACATGTTCGAAAAGACCAGACACATCCGCTGCTCGGTCTCCAGCTTCGCCAACCTTGGTGCGCTGGTCGACGGCACCGCGATGCTGGCGACCATTCCGGAGCTGGTCGCGACGCAGATCCGCGCCACCCGGCCGCACCTGAAGACCAAGCCCCTCCCCTTTTCCATCAAAGGCGCCCACGCCGAGCTTCTTTGGCCGAGCGCGACCGACGACGACGAACCGAGCAAATTCGTACGCGCCAAGATCACACAGATCGCGAAGAAGCTGGGCGGTTCATGATCGCTCACTGCGGCGACATTGGTCCGACCAGACGACGCAGACGGCTGCGCGCAAAGCCAAGCGGGCGTGCCTTGAGGACTTTGTCCTTGACCAACTTCAACGGTATGTTTTTACTACCTTACACGCGATTCCCATCGATTTGCCTCGGCGATGAATGACTCCGGGCAGACGGTGGTTGGCACTAACGGACATGGCGAAAAAAAGAACGACATCCTTGTTGCCGGGAGGGGCGGCATCGCAGCGACGCCCGCCGAACGATCACCACCGTGACGACCGGAGCGCCTCCAGCAAGCTGCCGGCAACGCTGCAGCAGGTGGCAAGCCATTCAGGATTTTCGCGCAGCACCGTATCCAACGTGGTGAATGGCCTTTCCGAAAAAGTCAGCCTGCGGACATTTCAGCGCGTGACGGAATCCATCCGTCTATTCAATTACCGACCCAACACCGCCGCCCGGCTGTTGCGATCCGGTCACGCCCGGCCGACGGTGCTGGGATTGCTGGTGCCGTCGATCGCTCATCCATTCTATGCGTCCCTGGCGCGGGCCCTGGACCAGGCGACGCGCCAGCAAGGCTTTAGCTTGTTGCTGCGAAACACGAACAGCGATCCGGCGACAGAGCATGGCCTGGTGGAAGAATTTATTGCCGACGGCGTGCGGTGTGTCGCTCTCGCCTCATCGACAGCCGAGGAATCACACCTTCAGGGGTGGATCGATCGCGGGCTTTGCATCGTCAGTTTCGACCGTCTGGCGTCCGCTCACCTTGGGCTGCCAATAGACACCGTGTCCCTCGACAATTTCCAGGCCGCCCAGGCGGCGACCCGGCACCTGATCGAAAACGGTCACACCGCGATCGCCTATGCCACCCAGCCAATCTTGACCAGGCCGATGACCTGCCTGACACGCAGTGAGCGCCGCGACGGATATCTGGCAGCGATGAAAGAGGTTGGTCAGGAAGACAATGCGCTGGTGCTGGAGCTGCCCGTCGCAGGGAAACATCCTGATACGGCGCTTTCTGCGTCGGGACGTCAGGTTGCCCTGAAGTTGATCGGCCGCCGAAATCGCCCAACCGGCATCGTGTGCATGAACGATCTCGTTGCTTTTGCCCTCGTCGCCGGCCTTCACGGAGCCGGGGTGCGCGTCCCCGACGACATTTCAGTGGTCGGCATCGACGGCCTTTCGCTCGATGCGCTGGCTACACCGCCTCTGACGTCCATGCACCAGCCTCTTGCGGCCATCGCGGAGGCAACGATCGAGCGGATGCAGGCGCGCCTTTCCAACCCGCACCTTCCGGCCGCCCAGAAGCTCATCAAGGCGGACCTGGTCACCAGAGCCTCGGTCAAGTATCGCTCGGCGGCAGGCACGGTCAGAACGCCGCCCAATCTGATCGCCACCCCGCCGACACGCAGGCGAGACCCGGCGAAAGCCTGACGGCCAGCCAGCAGGCGGGCGCGCCGATCGCGGCGCCGCCAGGCCTGGTCATTTGTTGATCGCTCCCAGGATGTTCTTGAGCAACGACGAGTCCAGGTTCAGGCCCAGGAACAGCGGGAACCGCCACCAGGAGTCGCCGTACCAAACCCACTTCTTGTCGGTGGGCGGCGAGCCAGCCTGAAGGGCGTCGCCGACCATATATCCGTCGACGAGCCGCTGTTCGCGAAACGCCTGATAACCGATCAGGATTGCGAACCCGGGCAGAGGCTCGACATTCAACGCAAGGTAGAGATGATCGGTCGGCGCCGTCAAGGACACACCAGCGGCGGGACTGAAGATCTGAAAGAAGGTGTTTCGCGCCCGCACCGTGTCGACCTTCTCTAGCCGCAGCGCTACGAATGCCGCGGTCGACAGGCCTCCCAGGTGCCGATCCTCGACGATGACCGGCGCGATTTGCCCCTTGACCGAGCGGGCCGCGAACGACGACGTCGTCACCATGTCGAAGAAGATTCCAAGCCCGACAGTGAATCTGTTCAGAGGGAGCGTCGAGATCGAGACCGTGACCGTCCTGCCGGCATTGTCCTGGAACGTGGCTTCGAATCCCTGCTCCGACCCGCAATGATCAGCCGCCGCCTCAAGGTGCGACTTGGACGGTGGCGTCTCCGCCGGTCCAAACCGAGGGACTCCCCCAGATCGGCCGCCACCCACGCGGACCTCTGAGCCGCGCGCGCACTTGGTGACTCGGAGATCCGAGACGGGCTTGTTGGGATCGGTCGGCACAACGGCGATTGCGATCGTATCGTCCTCGTCGACCTGGGGAATCACCCCGTAGGATCGGCCCGTCTCGTCGTACAGCACGACCGCAACGTTGTGAGCACGATCGTATAAATTTCGGGGGTTGGCGTTGGCGTCCGCCATGAGCCCCGTGCGCTCGACGGCTGCCTTGTAGGCCTCCTGCCTCACTGCTGCCTTGGTGGCCTCAAGCTTCGCTGCTGCCTTGTCGGCCTCAAGCTTCGCTCTTTCGGTTGAAAGGGGATCTTGTGACGGTCCGCCAGGCGGAGGGGGAGTCGGCGCCTGGGCGTAGGCGGTGCCTGAAATGGTGGAAATCGAAAGCACCACGACGGCGATTGCACAGACGATCAGCTTGGTCACGGCGTTTCCCTGGGTGAGTTGGTGTCTCGCGCGCCTGCTTCCGGCGGAACCTCGGGGACCGGCTGGTTCGCGTCGGCGCTGGCATCGGGCGCTGCGACGTCGTCCGCCGCAGCGTCGGTAACGGCCGCGCCGTCGGCATCCATCCCCGCATCGGCGTCCATCGCGAGGCCTGCGTCCGGCGCGTCCGCCGCGTCCGCCGCGCCCGCGTCGGGCGGGGAGACGCGCTGAAGTCGAACGAACGCCTCCGCCTGCAGTGCCCCCTCCAGCGTCGCGCAATCGATTGAGGAGGACGCGGTGTAGGCCGTCGCGGTGAGCAGCACGTCCTCGGCGCCGGCAGGCACGTCAACGACCAGGCCTGCCTCGCGAACACCCCGTCCGTTGTTGGCCTGAAACGCCGCCGGGGGCAGATCGAGCAACTGCCCCGATGACATCCCACGGTCCTGGTTCATTGCACCATCTGGTACAGAGCCGTCTCCCGTGGGCGCACAAACGAAAGGCCCTGGAAGCGGCGCGATCGTCCCATTGTCCACGCGGAAATGGACGGTCATTGGCGTTGCGCTGGCCTCCCTGTCGACGCTGGAACCCAGCTCGACCAGCACGAAGACGGCTCCCGCTCCGTGTGTGAGCCTGGACGCCTCTGGGATGAGACGAAGGTCGACGGTGCTGATCGGATATTTCGAGTCTGGTTCACGACAGCCCGGCGATGGAAGCAAGAGCGCGAAGGCGACAAACGCACATCCTGACGGCATCGTTGTGAACGTCCGTCGCAAGGGTGTGCCTCTTGTCGCAGCTTTCCTGTCGATCGCGTCGGCCATGGATCTCTCGGTTGGTAGTCGCGCCCCTGTGAACGGAGTCGGCCGACGTTCTTCCCGGGCCGGCGGGCGCGCCGCGCTCAGCCGGGCTGACAAACGGGCGGATCACCGCCTGGCTTTCGAGGCCTGGAGGGCAGGTGCTTGCGAGCGTCGTCGACGATGAGATCGGTTCGTTCGCATTCGTGCTTGGCGATGCGCAGCCCCCCCTCGCAACGGTGGCGGGTTTTGGCCTGCTGATGGGCGGTGCGGCAACGGCGCGAGCCTTGGCCGCCCTTGCAGGCAAGAACCAGATCGGGCGCGGGCGGAAGCGCGTCGCACTGGGCGGCGACCGCGCGTTGGTTGGCGCAAGTGGTGTCCCGCTCTGCCTCGGCGGCTTTTACCTTACGTTCCGCCAACTCGATCGCTTCGTTGTGGTTGCGCAGGGCGATCTCGCGTCGTCTGTCTTGTGATCGCGCCAGCATCTCGGCGCAAGCCTCGGGCGATGGATAGCGGGTGAAGATCGCGATGCGGGCGCGCAGCGCCTCGGGCAATGGCTGGGACTGGGTCAGGGCGGCCTCGGCGCGCAGCTCGTCGCCGGCGGCGCGCGATTCGACCAGCACGACACCGGGCGCGGCCGGCGCTGTCACCGGGGGCAGCGCCTCCGAAGCGCAATCGCGGACGACGCTGCCCTTGACGCCCGGCAACGCGGTGATGGACCGGCGCTCGCTGGCCACGGCCAGCAAGCAGGCGCGTTGCTGTTCGCTGCCGGTGCCGTCGACGATGACGTCGGTCCACCTCTGAGGCGTGCCGGGCTCAAGCGCGGCAGCGACGCGCGCCCGGTACGACGCCGGATGAAACGGCGGCTCGGGCACCGGCGCGGGTGGCGGCGGTGGACGATGAGCCGTGGCGCACGCGACAAACAAAAGCGGAGTGGTGATGAGGCTGAGTCTCACGGTGCAGTGCCGGGCGCGGGCGCGCCGCTGGCCATTCAACCACAGGTTCCTGGCGCCGAGGGCGCGAAGTGATCAGCGCGAGCGGCTGTTCGCGTCGATGGGCAGCGCCGCCAGGGCGCGCAGGGGCAAGGCGCGCGCGATGTCGTCGACATCGGCGCGGCTGGAGGTGCCGCCGCCGCGGAGCTCCAGGTGCACACCGGAACGCATCTGGATCAGAAGGTCGCAACTGGACGGCGCGCCGGCCGTGCACTGGTAAAAGCCGTTCGCGTCGTCACTGGGGGCATCCAGTGATGCCTGCGGAAAACCGGCGCGGCTCATTTCCAGCCAGGCCGCGAATCCTCCGGTGCCGGTGCCCAGCGGGGCGGCGCGGGCCAGCGTGACGTCGATATGCACGGCGGCTCGCGTATACCGGCGGCGCACGAAATTGTCGCCGCCAACGCCGGCGGAGGCCGTGAACCCAGCCAGCACGTCGGGAAGAGCCAGCGTGGCGGCCGGCGGCGGCGCCGTTCGATGACAGGCGACGACCGCGAGTGCCGCCAGCGCGCCTGATCTGGTGAATCTATCGAACATCGTCCGATCCTAACCGGGCTCGATCGTCAGGTTTCCAACGCTTGCGGGGAAGCCCTGAGTCCCCGAAACGCAGGCGAGTATCCGTTCGGTGACGTGATTCGCCGACACGCCGGCCTTCCGGGTTGCAATGTTACCGTCGCGGATCATCGGCAGCGGCCTCATCGATTGCGCGTCGGCGCAAAGGTCGCACTTTTGGGGGTTTCGCCACTGGCATCCCTCCTGCACTGGGCTGAGCTGGCTAATTTACTTGGAGATGACCATGCAAAACGGTGAAGCACTGAATCTGGGTGAGATTGTCGCGGCCTCTTGCGATCTGGGAAGCGTCGTGGCGGCTGATCGAGCGAAGGCTTTGGACCTCGCTGCTAGCCATCTGGGCCGAGTGCTCGCGCGCAGCAGGAATGCGCGGCTGGTGAGGGCCCTCGCCGAAATGGCCAGGGAGCTGACGCCAGCCGATTCTCACGGGACGTCCGGTCGCCGGACAGTCGCCCGTCAGAAAATGGATCGAGGCGAGCGCGCTCCGCTGCGATCCAGCATGAAACGAGCCGCCTAGCGTAACGGCACCGTCAGCGGGTGCCCGGCGCCAGGAAAAACTCGCTGATGTGATTCCACCCGCGGGCTCGCGTGGTGGGCTGAGAGACCACGGTGTCGGTCGGCGTTGGCTCGAACAGAATCTTGCGGACGTCAGGCGGAAAAGCCGCATTCTCCAGGATGGCCGCCCGTTCGCTGATGAAATGCGTGCAGCCGAGGGCGCGCACGCGGTGGGCTTGCTGCTCGACCGTTGCTTCGAAGAACACCGACGCGCGCGACAACGCGATGTCGTACGGGTTGAAGAAGCCCTGTCGCGCCAGCCAATCCTGCGCCAGCGTCCAAAGATCGCCGGACCGTTGCCCGACGATGGCCACTGACAGCGCGCGCTTGCGGCAGCGGCGAAAGAAGTCGTGCACCCCCGGCAAGGCCGGCGCGGTGGCGTGCCACACGCCGTAGGCTGCGTCTTCGATGGTGGAAAAGCGCGACTCCTGGCCGAGGCCCAGCAGGTGAGCGCGCATCTCGGCGGCGCGCGGAACAATGTCTTCCGAGAGAAGACCGCCTTCCAATGCCAGGCGATGAATCAGTCGATCAACGGAAACAATGACGCCGTCAAAATCGACGCCGATCTTCATGACCCGACAGTTTCACACCTTGCGACGGATTCCCAGCGCGGGGTGCACTGGCGCGGATCGATCCTGTAGATCGAGGCGCTGCCGAGCCATCCCGGTCGCTCAGGCTGAAGCATCGGGTGCCCGATCATGCTCCTTTCCCGAACCGGGATTCGGGTGTCAGAAGCTGAGGCGGATCCCGAACACAGGGCCTTGCAGCACGCAGGTCGACAGATCGGCGCAAAAGCTGGAAGGCAAAAGGCGCAGGAATTCGTACCCAAGCTCCAGCCCCGCCCTCCCCCCCAGGGCGATGATCACGCCGGCGCCCAAGCCGGCCGCCCAGCCGTCGCCGTGATCGGCCAGGAACATGCGGCCGGCGCGGCCGGTGAGGACCAGCGCCACGCTGGAGGCCCGGACCGGCACGACCCGCAGCGATGCCAGCGCCAACCCGTACGACGCGACGGTGGCACCGCCGTGAACGTAGGTGGCTTCGAAACCCGGCGCGACACCGTCCACGACAAAATAACGAAAGCCTCCCGCGCCAAGAAAACCCGACGACGACGAGTAACCAAGCCCGAGCGCGATCTCCGATGTCCCTCGATCACCGTAAAGAGGCATCACCGGGCTTGGGGGCGGCACGGGCGGAAGCGGCGGCGGCGGCGGAAGATCGGGCGGAAGATCGGGCGGACGATCGGGCGGAAGATCGGGCGGAAGCGGCGGCGACTCGGGCGCGGGCGACGGCGCCACCGACGGTGTCTCAGGCACCGCCGGTTGAGCAGGCACCGCCGGTTGA
>JAXDMH010000739.1:0-5298 GCA_034666225.1 Myxococcales bacterium | reverse complement strand
CTGCCCATGGCCGAGATCTGCGACGGTCTCGACAATGATTGCGACGGCAAGGCCGACACCACCGCCATGTGCCAGGGCGGATTCCTGTGCCGCGACGGTCAGTGCGCGCCCGCCTGCCAGTCTGGTGAATTCACCTGCCCGGCTGGATACAAATGCGTGGGCGACGTCTGCGTCCCGCAGCGCTGCGCGAAGGTGAAATGCACCGGCAACACCCGCTGCGACGAGAACACCGGTCAGTGCGTCGATCCCTGCGCCGGCGTCGTCTGCGCCGATCCCAAGGTCTGCCAGAACGGCTCGTGCGTCGACTGCAACACGCTGGGCTGCGGGACCGGTCAGCTGTGCGTGGCCGGGCGCTGCCAGGTCAACAAATGCCTGGGCGTCACCTGCGGCGACGGCCAGTTCTGCAACGACGGCCAGTGCCAAGGCCTCTGCCAGCCGGGACAGTGCAACAGCACGCAGCGCTGCGTGGCCGGCCAGTGCCAGACCGATCCGTGCGCCAACGTCGGGTGCAGCAGCGCCGGTCAGTTCTGCGATCCGGCCACCGGCACCTGCAAGACCGACAAGTGCCAGGCCACCCAGTGCACGGCGGGATTCACCTGCCTGCCCACCACCGGCGAGTGCAAACCCGATCCGTGCAAGGTGGCCATGTGCCCGGCCGACTGCTGGAAATGCGACGTGAGCGCCGACGGCCTGGCCTCGTGCACGGAGTCGGGGGCCTGCAAGGTCATCCCCGTTCAGGTGGGGACGCGCGGCGGCGCCGGTTGCGCCTGCGCCGTCGGCGAAAGCAGCGAACAGTCCGGCGCACTGGTGCTGATGCTGGCCGGCATGGCAGGCATGTTCGCGACGCGACGACGCCGTTCCCCGGCGCGCCGATAGCGTTGATAGCGCTGACGTCCCGAAGGCGCTAGTGTTCCGCCGCTGTGAGTCCCGACGATGTTCGTTCCCTGACGCCGGCTGAACTGGCTGCGCGCGTCAGCGCCGCCGGCGAGCCGGCCTATCGCTCCGAACAGGTGTTCCGCTGGCTGCACGGCCGGGGCGTCGACAGCCTGGAGCAGATGACCAACGTGCCACCGTCGCTGCGGCAGGCGCTGGCCGCCGAAGGCGACTGGACGCCGCTGGTTTCGGAGGTGTTGCAAGAGGCCGCCGACGGCACGCGCAAGATGCGCTTTCGCACCGGCGACGGGCGCGCCATCGAATCGGTGCTGATCCCCGACGAGGACGAGGAGCGCAACAAGCTGACCCTGTGCGTGTCGTCGCAGGTCGGCTGCGCCATGGACTGCAGCTTCTGCGCGACGGCCACGCTTGGTTACGGGCGCAACCTCAGCGCGGGCGAGATCGTCGAGCAGGTCTACCGCGCCACGCGCCTGGCCGGCCGCCGCCCCACGAACCTTGTCTTCATGGGCATGGGCGAACCGCTGCACAACTTCGACAACGTGGCCAAGGCGTTTGCGCTGCTGCAACACCCGTGGGGCGCCAACTTCTCGGCCCGGCGCATCACCGTGTCCACGGCCGGGCTGGTGTCGGGGATCGACAAGCTGGGGCAGCTGATGCCGGCGCCCAACCTGGCCATCTCGCTGAACGCCACCACCGACGAGGTCCGCGATCAGCTGATGCCGGTGAACAAGCGCTGGCCCATCGCCGCGCTGCTGGACGCCGCCCGGCGCTTCCCGCTGTCCCACGGCCGTCGCGTCACGTTCGAGTACGTCATGCTGGCCGGCGTGAACGACACCGACGCCGACGCCGATCGTCTGCCGCGCCTGCTGCGCGGGATCCCCACCAAGGTCAACCTCATCCCCTGGAACGGCTTTGCCGGTCCGCCGTATCAGCGCCCGTCGGCGGAGCGCATCCGGACGTTTCAAGAGCGGCTGCGCGCCGGCGGGTTGGCGGTCTACATCCGCAGCCCGCGCGGCGACGACATCGACGCCGCCTGCGGCCAGCTGGCGGCTCGGGAGAGCTTGATGACACCGCGTGGACGGAGCTTGGGCTTGGCCCAAGCGGAGTCCGTCGCGGGAGGGTCCGGGAACCCTCCCAGGGTTCCCGGTTAGATCGTAAACTGCCGCCCGTGCCTTCGCCGCCCTCCCCTGATCTCGAAACCGAGCTAGGAAAAGCGCGCGATCTGGGCATCGACGCCTGCGGACGCATCGCCGAGTTCTGGGGCTTCACGCGCACCATGGGGCGCGCCTTCGGGTTGCTATACCTGTCGCACGAACCCCTGCCACAAAGTGAAATCCAGAAGCGCCTGAGCATCTCGGCCGGCAGCGCGTCCATGACGCTGGCGGCGCTGGGGCGCTGGGGCGTGGTCCACCGGGTCTGGGTGCGCGGCCAGCGGCGCGAGCACTATCAGGCCGAGACCGATTTCTGGAAGATGATCTCAGGCGTTCTCAACGAACGCGAACGGCGCGAGATCGGCGCCGCCGTCGAGGTGGTCGAGCGCGCCGAGGCGGGGGCCCGCGCCGTGCACGCCGCCGTGAAGACCGCCACCACCGGCGCGCCCAAACGGCTGCGCGGTGAAGCCGAGTTCACCGTCGATCGCCTGGTCAAGCTGGGGGAGATCTGCCGCCTGGGCGAAACGATGCTGGACATGCTGCTGGGTCAATTGACCCTGGACGTGGGCCGCTTCCGCGATGTCTTGAAAGGCGATCAGGGGACCCCCGAGGGGCCGTCGGCACCGCCCGCCGCGCCGGCAAATGTGGCGGCTGTGCCGGCGTCGCGCCCGGCCGCAGCGTCACCGTCACACCGCCCCGCAACACGCGAAAAAAAGCCGCGTCGGTAAACGGTCCTTGCATGTTTTCAGTTTGTTTTGAATATTTAGAATTGTCGTGACGATGCCCCCGACCGTGACCATGATGCACGCCATGTCGCCAGGCCGTGCCCGCTCGCAATCCGACCGCGCCACCGCGCTGGTCGAGAGCGAGCTGCGCCAGGTCGAAGCCCGACTGGCCGAACGGATGGAGAGCCCCATCGGGCCCATCCCCCGGGTCGGCGCCCACCTGCTGGACGCCGGCGGCAAGCGCCTGCGGCCGCTGCTGGCCGTGCTGGCGGCGCGCGCGGCGGGCGTGTCGATGGAGATGGGCGTGGCCGTGGGCTGCGCGGCCGAGTTGATCCACACCGCCACGCTGTATCACGACGACGTGGTCGACGACGGGCGGGTCCGGCGCGGCCGGCCGGCGGCGCGCATGGTCTACGGCAACGGCATCGTCGTGCTGGTGGGCGATTTCTGTCTGGCCCGGGCCCTGGAGACGGTGGCCCTGACCGGTTCGATTCCCGTCGTGCAATCGCTGGCCGCCACGGTGACCGAGATGGCCGAAGGCGAGGTGGCGCAGCTGGAGCGGGCCGGCAATCCCGACGCCACCATCGACGAATATTTTCGCGTCATCGATCGCAAGACGGCGTCGCTGCTGGCCTGGTGCGCCCGCGTGGGCGGCATCGTGGGGCCGGCGCTGGACGAACCGCTGGCTCGTTATGGGCGCGCCCTGGGGCAGGCCTTCCAGATCGCCGACGACGTCCTGGACAGCGCGGTCGATGAAGCGATCGCGGGCAAGTCAGTGGGTCACGACATCCAGGAGGGAAAGCTGACCCTCCCCGTCTTGCTGGCCTGCGAAGCGGACCCAGCATTGCGGCAACGCGTGCGCGGACTTGTGGGCGAAAGAGGTGTATCGGCGGAGATCGCCCTCGATCTGCTGGCGTCCGTGCGGGCCGCGGGCGGCGTCGAGCTGGCCCGCCAGAAGGCCAAGCAGCTGGCGGAGAGCGCCGTGGCGGCGCTGGAGCTGGTGCCGCCCTCGCCCTATCGCGAAGCCTTGAGAGATCTCGCGTTCCTGAGCGCCGACCGGAGCACCTGAGATGGCGCTGGCGACGACAGACGTCCCCTTCGATGCCGTGCCGGCGCATCACGACAACCTGCGCGACTTTGTCCGCTTGCTGGAAAGCCGGGGCGAGCTGCGGCGGATCACCCGGCAGGTCGATCCCTATCTGGAGATCACCGAGATCTCGCAGCGGGTGATGCGGGCGCAGGGACCGGCCCTGCTGTTCGAGAACGTCAAAGGTTCAGCCTTCCCGCTGTTGATCAACACCTACGCCACCCGGCGGCGCATGTCCTGGGCGCTGGGCGTTCCCGATCTGGAGATTCACGCGCGCAGCATCAGCGAGCTGGTCAAGGCGCAGCCGCCCGTCGGTCTGATGGACAAGATTCGCATGCTGCCCAAGCTGGCGCGCGTGGCCAGCGCCTCGCCGCGCACGGTGGGACACGCGCCCTGCCAGGAAGTCATCGAGCGCGAGCCGGATCTGACCAAGCTGCCCATCATCACCTGCTGGCCGGAGGACGGCGGTCCGTACATCACGCTGCCCATGGTGATCACCCGCGATCCCGACAAGGGAACGCGCAACGTCGGCTGTTACCGCATGCAGGTCTACGGTCCCCGCGAGACCGGCATGCACTGGCAGCTGCACAAGACCGGCCGCCGCCACATGCGCCGCTATCAGGAGCTGGGGCAAAAGCGCATGCCGGTGGCGGTGGCGCTGGGCGGCGATCCGATGTTGCCGTACGCAGCGACGGCGCCTCTGCCCGACGGCATCGACGAGTTCCTGTTCGCCGGTTTTCTGCGCCGCCGCCCGGTCGAGATGGTCAAGTGCAAGACCAACGATCTGGAGGTGCCGGCCTCGGCTGACTTCGTTCTGGAGGGTTACGTCGACGTCGACGAGGCGCTGCGCCGCGAAGGGCCGTTCGGCGATCACACCGGCTATTACTCGCTGGCCGACGACTACCCGGTTTGTCATCTGACAGCGATCACCCGCCGGGCGGCGCCCATCTATGCCACCACGGTGGTGGGACCGCCGCCGCAGGAAGACGCCTGGCTGGGCAAGGCCACGGAACGGCTTTTTCTGCCGCTGCTGCAGATGACCTTCCCCGAGATCATCGACATGAACCTGCCGGTCGAGGGGTGCTTTCACAACCTGTGCATCGTCTCGATCCACAAGGAGTACCCGCACCACGCCCGCAAGATCTGCCATTCGCTGTGGGGGATGGGGCAGATGATGTTCGCCAAGTGCATCATCGTCGTCGACGACGACGTCAACGTGCAGAACGTGCAGGAGGTGGCCTGGCGGGCGCTGAACAACATCGACGCCAAGCGCGACGTCTTCTTCGCCGAAGGGCCCATCGACGTACTGGATCACGCGTCGCAGGCTTTTGGTTTTGGCGGCAAGCTGGGCGTCGACGCCACCCGCAAGTGGAAGGACGAAGGCTTCACCCGCGAATGGCCCGAGGTCCTGAAGATGACCCCCGCGGTCGTTCAGCACGTC
>JAXDMH010000738.1:0-4846 GCA_034666225.1 Myxococcales bacterium | reverse complement strand
CGAACGACGGCGCCGCTGCCCACCACGACGCCCGGACCGACGTGGGCGCCGGCTTCGACGACGGCGCCGGCGGCGATGCGCACCGGCGCGATGACGCCGGCTCCGTCGGCGACCAGGGCCCCGGGATCGATGCCCACCAATGGACCGGGCGGCTGGCGCAGCAGCGCCGGATTATCGAGCAGCGCCAGGTTTCCGGCCAGGTAACGCTCGGGCGTGGAGTGCTCGGCGAAATAGCCGGTGAGGCGCGCGGCGACGATGCGGGCCCCCGACTCCAGCGCTGGAATGTAGGCGTCGCGAATGACGTCGCAGGGGCGCGGCGCCAGGCGATCCAGCAGCACCGGGTCGACGACGTGGACACCGGTGAACATGCGCGCTGTCACCGCGCCTTGCGGCGGAATCGGCGATCGGCTGCCCAGGATCTCGACGACGCGGCCGGTGGCGTCGACGGAGATCGCCCCCCAGCGGCGGGGATCGGGATCGTCGCGCAGGAGCATGGTGGCCACGCCGCGCCCGGCGTCGTGGGCGGCGAACAGCGCGGGGAGATCCAGATCCGCCACCACCTTGGCGTTCATCACCAGCACCGGCCCCGGCCCGAACAGCGGCCGCGCCTTGGCGATGCCGCCGCCGGTGCCGAGCAGCTCGCGCTCGACCGAATAGCGCAGGCGCACGCCCAAGGCGCGACCGTCGCCCAGCGCCTCCTGGATGCGATCGCCGTGGTGAAACACGTTCACGACGGCGCTGGCCAGCCCGGCCCGGGCGCAGGCATCGAGACCGAAGGCGATGGCCGGATACCCACAGATGGGAACCAGCGGCTTTGGCAGCGTGAGCCCCAGGGCACCGAGGCGCGTCGAACGGCCGGCGGCCAGCAGCATGACGTTCATGAAGGTTACATGCTATGTGAGTGGGCCATGAAGATCTGCGTAATTGGGACGGGTTATGTCGGATTGGTGGCGGGCGCCGGGTTTTCCGACATGGGAAACGACGTCGTCTGCTGTGACATCGATCGGGAAAAGATCGACGGCCTCAAGGTCGGGCAGATCCCGATCTACGAGCCGGGCTTGGACAAGCTGGTGGCGCGCAATTCTTCGGAAGGGCGGCTGACGTTCACCACCGACATTGCCGGCGGCGTGGCCGGCGCCGAGGTGATCTTGCTGGCCGTGGGCACACCGCCCGGCCCCGACGGGTCGGCCGATCTGTCGTACATCTTCAAGGCCGCCGAGACCGTGAGCAGCGCGCTGACCGACTGGGCCGTCATCGTGACGAAATCGACGGTGCCAGTGGGCACCGGCGACAAGATCGAAGCGCTGATGAAAAAGCGCACCAAGCACGAGTTCGCGGTGGCGTCGAACCCGGAGTTTCTGAAGGAAGGCGACGCGGTCAACGATTTCATGAAGCCCGATCGCGTGGTGGTGGGCGCCGAGGACAAACGGGCCATCGAGGTGCTGCGTGCGCTGTACGCGCCGTTCACCCGCACCAGCGACCGCATGCTGGTGATGGATCGCCGCTCGGCCGAGCTGACCAAGTACGCGGCCAATTCCATGCTGGCCACGCGCATCTCGTTCATGAATGACCTGGCCAACCTGTGCGAGCTGCTGGGCGCCGACATCGAGCTGGTGCGCCGCGGGATGGGCAGCGACATCCGCATCGGACCCAAGTTTCTGTTCGCGGGGCCAGGATTCGGCGGGAGCTGCTTTCCCAAGGACCTTCGGGCGGCGGTCAGCACCGGCCGCGAGGTCGGATACAAGCTGGAGATCCTGGACGCAGTGGTGGCGGTCAACGAACGCCAGAAGCGCAAGCTGGGCGAAAAGATCATCGCCCACTTTGGCGGCTCGCTGGCCGGCAAGCGCATCGCCGTGTGGGGCCTGGCGTTCAAGCCCGGCACCGACGACATCCGCGAGGCGCCGGCCCTGACGCTGATCGAACAGCTGCTGGAGGCGGGCGCTTCGGTCTGCGCCACGGATCAGGTGGCCATCGCCGGCGTGCGCAAGATCTTCGGCGACCGCGTGGAGTTCGAGACGTCGAACTATACCTGCGCGCAAGGGGCCGACGCCCTGGCCCTGGTGACAGAGTGGCACGAGTACCGCCGTCCCAGCTTTGATCGATTGAAGACGCTGCTGCGCCATCCGGTCCTGTTCGACGGCCGCAATGTCTGGAGCCCCAGCGAGCTGCGCGCCGCCGGCTTCACCTATTACGGCATGGGCCGGGGCAAGAACGCCGTATAGGGACGAGCGGCGCCAGCTGCTGTCAGGCGATGCGGACTTCGTGGTCCAGGAACTGTTCGGCGAAGTTGGAACGAAGGTTGAGGTCGACGGCGGACAGGGCGCTGATGAAGTGGGCACCGTCCTGGCTGGCGTCGTCGAAACGCACGCCGAAGCCCTGATTGCCGGCGCGGCGGACGATCGGTCCGGCGCCGAAGATCACCGGCGGCTGGCGGCGAAAGCTGACGGAAACCGTGACGCGCGCGGCGGCCGGCGCCCGGGCCGTGAAGAAGCAGCCGCCCATCGAGATGTCCTTCAGCTCGGCGGGGATCGGTTTTTTCTGCCCGGGGACGTGCAGCCGCACCGGGAATTTCAGCTCGAGGCGGGCATGCCGCCGTCGTTCCGGGGGGGCCATGACAGCGATTTTAGGCGGCCCACCGAAGCCGTCCAATAATGTGAAGGTTGCGTCAGCGAAACGGACGCACCAGCAGCAGGGCGATCAGGCTGTAAATGTCGGTCGCGCCGGCGCCGCCGCTGATCTTGGGCGCGGCCGCCGTGCCGCCGGCATGCAGATCCAGGCGCAGGCGAAGGTCGGGAACGAATCGGTGCTGGATGACGAAGCGCTGGCCGTCGCAGCGCAGGTGAACGTCGAGAGCAATCTGATCCAGGATCCCCGGTGGCTTGGCCCGCGCCGGCGTCCGATTGCCGGGCGGCGGTCGTGGCGGGGCGGCGGGCCTGGCGCCCGGGGCGTCGACCTTGTATCGACCGGCCACCAGCGCCACGTCACCGGACAGCGTGACCGACCGGCGCAGATCGCCGCGCAGATGCAGATCGACGTCCATGGCATCGATCTTCAGCCCCGCCAGCGGACCGTAGGCCAGGTCGCGGCCCCGGGCGATCACGTCGACAGCACCGACGGCCAGCGGATTCGTCGATGCCAGTTCGACGGTGGCGGGCGAAGCGCCCGCGCCGCCGATGGACAACCGCCCGTGATGGTCGCTGACCAGGTCCAGCGAGCGGATGACCAGCTGGCGGCCGGCGGCGGCGAACTGCCCGCCGCGAATCCGGACCGTGTCGCCCAGCGCGACCGAGGTCAGCTCGCCCGACGGGATGGCGACCTGCCCGGTCACCGACGGCCCGCCGGCGCGGCGCAGCTCCCCCAGGCGCAGATCGAGACGAACGGTGGCGTCGGCCGTGGTCAGGCTGGCGCTGTCGCGATAGCGCAACGTCGCCGCCACACCGACCAGGCGAAGCGCGTCTGGATCCTCCAGCAGCACGTTGCCGCTGGACAACCGCAGCCGCGCTCCGGGCAAGAACCGCAACCCCACCTCGATGGGGCGATCGACGGACAGGCGACCCAGCACGCGGGGGCTGGCCAGCGTGCCGCCCAGGCGAACGTCTGCGCGGGCCAGCCCGGACAGACCATCCAGCTGATCGGGGACGACGGCTTCGAACAGCGGCGCCAGCAGGCCAAGGTCGATGGGACCTTGCGCCCGCGCCGCCAGCACGCCTCGCCGGACCGTGCCGGCGGCGCGCAGTTCCCCGGCGCCGAAATCAAAACCCGCCTCGTCGAGGGTCAGCTCGGTGCCCCACCCCTTCATGTGAACGTCGACGGGACCGGCGCTGCGGATGGCGACGCGGGCAGGCCGGCGGCGCGAGGGCACCAGCGAGTGCAATTCATAGGAGACGCCGAGGTCGGTGAAGTGACCGTCGAACAGCACCGGGTAACCGGCGCGCACCTGCATCGACACCCGCCCGCTGGCGGTGGCGTGGCCGGCGGCCAGCAGCGGCGGGAAGGCCGGCAACAAGGGATCCAGCGCGGCCCGCTGCATGACCACGGTCAGGTTCACCGACGGTTCACCCGCCCGATCGGCCACGACGCCGTCGATGGAAAACGCCTCGAACAGCGTCCCGCGAACCCGGGCGCCGCGATGGCCCGCTTCCTCCAGGGTCAACGTGCCGCCGCCCAGGCGCTGGTTGCCCACGGAGATGTCTTTGATGGTCGCCTCGCCCGACAGCGCCGGGTCCGTCACCTTGCCGGTCAAGCGCAGGCGGGCGTCGAAGCGCCCCCGCATCGGCAGGCCGGCGTCGCGCAAGCCGGGCAGGCTGAACAGATCGCGATCGGTCACGGTCAGGCGAACGTCGGCGTGGCCGTGCAGGCCGATGCGCCCGCGCAGATCGACGCGACTGGATCCACCGCCTGTCACCTGCACCAAGGGCAGTGACGACATGATCAGTTCGTCGTGCGACAAGTGCAGCTCGACCGGCGCGGCAACAGCGTAAGGTTCGCCCAGGATCACCAGCCGCGAGGCGGGACTGACCACCAACCGGGCGTCCAGCGCATCCGCGGGACCCTGCAGGCGCGCGGTCATCGTCAGGCGGCCACCGAACAGCGGCATCAGGCCGGCCGCGTCGGCGGCGATCCGGTCGGCACGAATGGTGAGGGCGACCAGCGGCGACGGCAGCAACAAGGCCGGCCGGCCTTGCCAGAAGCGCACCTGTCCGTCGACGGTCAACCGGCCTCCCAGCACCGGCAGCGACAGACGCCGCAACGTCAGGACGCCGTCGGCGAAGGCCAGCCCCGGAGCGCTGACGGTCAGGCCCGCGGCCGCCGGCTTCTCCGCCGACCTGGTGGAACCCCCGCTGCG
>JAXDMH010000737.1:0-5090 GCA_034666225.1 Myxococcales bacterium | reverse complement strand
AGCGAAGATGGCCGCTTCGTGCTCGGACAGAATACCGATCGACGCCACCGACACCACGATGTGATCGCCCGACGTGGTCACCACCTCCAGGTCAAAGTTGTCGACCGGTTCGGCGGCGGCGGCGCGGGCGATGGCCTCTTCCAGGCGCGGGCGATACGACTCCGACACGATCCGCTTGAGGGCGCGGCCCACCAGACCGTCGCGCGCGTAACCGGTGATCTCCTGGGCGGCGCGATTGATGTAAAGGACCTGCCCGCTGGCATCCACCACCACGATGCCGTCCGACGCGCTGTCGATGAAGGCGCGGTAACGTTCGATGGCCTTCACGCGGCGTTCTTCGTGAAAGTCTTGCAGCGTGATCTTGCGGGTGCGTTCGCGAATGGGGTCGAGGGCCCGCGCCCCGCGCAGCACCATGGCCACCAGACCGGCGGCCATCTTTCCGGCGCTGATGGTGATGGGCGAGATGGCCGCCGCCGAAACCGCCGGCAGGCGAACCAGCAGCGCCCCCAGCGGTTTGCGTCCCACCACCATGGGAAACACCGCGGAGATCTGCGCCGCCATCGGCTGCCCGGACCCGGCGCCGCTGAAGGTGACCTCGCCGGTTCCCAGGGCGCGAGAGATGTACGGATATTGCGCCAGCGGCAGGCGCGTGCGACCGGTCTCCGCTTCGTCGCTGTCGGCGACGATGTACACGCTCTCCAGATCGGAGACCAGCGCCAGCACCGTCACCGACGACGCGTCCAGCGCGTGGGCGATGTGTTCGGCGGCGGCGTGCAGCTGGCTTTCGCCCGTCCCCACCGCCAGCACCTGGGCCACCTGGGCCAGCCCCTCATCGATCACGCGGCACAGGTCGTCGCTCACTGGGTCCCTTGTCAACGCTTGCGCGCGGGGCGCCGCCCGCTGACCTTTGCGCGTAGAAAGCGATCCGCCTCGGCGGTGGCCGCCGCCATCACCGACCGCACCGGGACCTTGGCCGCCGCCGCCAGCCGCCGGCAATCTTCGAATTCGGGGTGGGCGCCGATCACCTCGCCCTCCAGGCTGGCGATCTTGATCTTCACGGCTCCGAACGCCGTGCGCACGCTGGCGAACGACCGGGCCAGTGTCACGCGATCGATGGGCCGCACGCGCAGCCCCAGCGTCGTCGAGTTGAGAAAGAACGCCCGCTGCGCGTCGGCGGCCGCGCTGGACGGCACCAGCGCGCTGACCGTGGTGGCCGGCCGCCCTTTCTTCATCAGGATGGGCGCCGACCAGACATCGACGGCCCCGGCGGCCAGCAAGGCGTCGTACAGCGGCGCCAGCAGCTGCGGGTTCATGTCGTCCAGGTTCGCCTCGCAAAGCAGCAGCGACGACGGGGGCGCGGCCGCCACCTGGCCCACCGGCTGGCCCAGCAGCGCGCGCAGCACGTTGGGGCGATCGGCCAGCTGGCGTGTGCCGGCGCCGTATCCAACAGCGCGAATCTGCATGGGGGGCGGCGGACCAAACTCATCGACGACGGCGCTCAGGATGGCGGCGCCCGTGGGCGTGGTCAGCTCGCCCTCGCCTTGAGGCAGCATGGGGATCCCTTTCAGCAGGGCCGCGGTGGCGGGTGCGGGCACCGGGACGATCCCGTGCGCCGTGTGCACGCTGCCGGTGCCCACCACCGGCGGCGACGAACCGATCGACACCGGCCGCAGCCAGACCACGGCCGCCGCGATCCCGATGATGTCGGCGATCGAGTCGTAGGCGCCGACTTCGTGAAAGGCCACGCGGTCGACGGAGGAGCCGTGAAGGGCGGCTTCCACCTCGGCCACCCGCGCGAAAATGTCGGAGGCCAGCGCCGCCACGTCAACGTCGAGCCCGGCACGCTTGATGAGACGGCGAATCTCGGCGTAGTCGCGGTGGCTGTGGGCGCCGTCGTGGTGGTGCGCCTCTTGGTGCCCATGGTGATGGTGATGGTCGTGGGCATGATCGTGGTCGTCGCCGTGGTCGTGGTCGTGGTCGTGGTCGTGGTCGTGAACGGGCGCGGCTTTTTTCTTGGCGGCGCGCCCGGGTTTTCCCTGGCCGGGGATGTCGACGGTGAATCCCCGCCCGACAAAGGCCCCACGCTTGCGCCGTTCAAAGCCGACCTTCAACCCGCGCACGCCCATGCGGCCCACCGCTTCGATCACCACCTTGGCCGGAACGCCGGCGTCGACCAGCGCGGCCACCGCCATGTCGCCGGCGATCCCTGACGTCGGTTCAAAGTGCAGGTGCAGCCCGCGCAGCGCCTCGCTCATGTCGTTCGCTTTCGATTCATCAGCGCCGCCATGTGCCCGGCGCCAAACCCGTTGTCAATGTTGACGACGCAGACCCCGGCCGCGCACGAGTTCAACATGGACAGCAGCGCCGCGATGCCGCCCAGGCTGGCGCCATAGCCGACGCTGGTCGGCACGGCGATCACCGGCCGTGCGAAGAGGCCACCGACCACGCTGGGCAACGCCCCTTCCATGCCGGCCACCACCACGATGATCTCGGCGGCTTCGATGGTGGACCGATAGGCGAGCAGGCGGTGCAGCCCGGCCACGCCCACGTCGTAGATGCGCTCGACGTGGTTGCCGGCCAGCTCGGCCGTCAACGCCGCCTCCTCAGCGACGCCGATGTCGGCGGTGCCGGCGCTGAGCACGGCGATCGATCCCCGTCCGCGATCGGCCGCCGGCACGGGACCGACGACGACGGCGCGGGGAACCGGCAGATACCGCGCGCCAGGAACGGCCGCCACCACGACCGTCGCCGCGTCGGCCGCCACCCGCGTGGCCAGCACCGTCGACCCGCCCCGGCCGAGCTCGATCAAGATGGCGGCGATCTGTTCGGGCGTCTTGCCCTGCCCCAGCACCACCTCGGGAAACCCCGTGCGCAGATGCCGGTGCGTGTCCGCGTGGGCGAATCCCAGCGACCGAAACGGCAGCTCGCGCAGCTCGCGCAGTGCGTCCTCGACGTCCACCTGCCCTGCCTGGACGGCCAGCAGCAGCGCCTTCACTGTCTCCGGATCCATCGTCGACACACCTTATCATTTGCCGGCGGTGCCGGCGGGCAGGCACGGACGCCCCGGCAAGAACCAAGACCCACCCATGAGGACGACTTCTCATCCTTGGTTGCGGTATCATGGAGCGTTCGAAGCGCGTTGCGCAATGGCGCGGCGAGGTGGTCCCGGCGTGGTTCCGGTCCGGTGCGGTGGTGGCGCTTCCGCAAGCAAGACAACGTTGACCTGGAACCCTCAAAGGGTTCCAGCCCTCCCGCGATGGAACTCCGGCGGCACAGCTGCCTGCGTTCCTGCGCGATGGAACAAGAAAGGTCGAGCCGCATGATTCTTCGCAGCCCGCTTCCTCTCGCCGTCCTTTGTCTGCTGGCCGCTGGCGCATTCACAGGCTGCACCGGCACGTTCGGAGGCAATCCCTCCGGCTCATCCGGCGGCGCTGGCGGAATGACGACGGGTGGTCCGGGCAGCGGCGGTGCGGCCGTGTCGGGCAGCGGCGGGGACGGTAGCGGCAGCGGCGGTGCGATCTCTGCCGGCAGCGGTGGCGCGGCCGGTGGCGACGGTGGCGAATCGAACGGCGGCTCGGGCGGCGCGGTCGTGACCACCGACGCGGGAAGCGACGATGCGGGGATCGGGTTACCGCCGCTGACCCCCTGCACGGCGCCCGCCGTCTCGCGATTGAAGGTGTGGGAGATGGATATCTCCGGCGGCACGGCGACGCCCAGTGGCTCGCCCCTGCGCAAGGTCGGCGATGTGTACGAGATGCACGTCGCGTGGAAACTGTCAGGCGGCGGCTATGGCACGGCCAACACCGCGCTGAACAACCTGGGCCAGTATTCGGGCGGCGCCGATCCGACCAAGGAAGCCGTCGATCTGAGCGGCGCCCCTGGGGTGGTGCTGGAATATTCGGTCACCGGTCCGGCGTACATGCAGATCCGGACCGGCACGGTCCCCCACGGCGGTGATCACTTCAAAGCCAACCTGCCGATGACCGGCGATCAGCTGACGATCGCCACCCTGAAGTTCGCTGACTTTCGCCGGCCGGGTGGCACCACGCCACCGGGGCCAGACATTTTGAAAGACGTGTTTTCGTTCACCTTCGTCGGGTCGGGGACGACCACCCTGACGTTGCGGCAGATCCGGGTGGCCGGCTTTACGCCGCCCTGCAACTGAGCTTGATCGAGGAAATTCAATCGATTTGGCAGCCGAAAATCGGCCGGCAGGTCTGCCCAGTCCGGCCGGGTAGTGTGTTAATGTCGTTGAAGCTGGCGCCAGGCGCCGGGTCGCGGGTTTGGTTGGGTCGGACGGCGATCGACGAGGCAGAAAATGCGCGGCGCCCAAGACAGCGGCGATGCGAAAAGGAGCTGATCACGTGACCAAACGCGGCTTGGGTTTGATTAGCGGCGCCTGCATGACCTTGGGCCTGCTCGGCTGCACGGCCGACTCTGGCAGCACGCCGCCCGCAGGCAGCGGCGGTTCGTCTGCCACAGGCAGCGGCGGTTCGTCTGCGACCGGCAGCGGCGGGTCATCCGGCGGCAGCGGTGGCAGCGGCTCAGGCGGCAGCGACGGGAGCGGCGGTGCTCCGGCCACCGGCAGCGGCGGCAACGTCGGTGGCGGCGACGGCGGGCCGGGCGGCTCTGACGGCGGCCCCGTCGTCGACCCCAATGGCGACACGCCACCCTGGCGTCCGTTGAACGTGACCGCGGCCAAGATGCGCCTGTCGCATTCGTTCCGGGCCAGCGCGGCTGATCCCGCGGTGTCGTTCAACGACAACAGCGAGGTCTCCGCGGTCGATCCGCGATCGCCAAAGATGGTGGGCAAGCTGGTGCTGCCGCTGGGCGGCCTGGGCAGCACGGCCGGAACGCTGGGGAACGAAGGCCCCTTCGTGCTTCCTCGCGGCTATCACGTGCTGGGCATCGCCGTGTACGAGAACTACAACATCCTGCACTGCGACGCCGGGTTCTTCGGCGATGCGCGCCGCCAGGTGTTCGACGGCATGCAACACACCACCAAGTACGACTTCGCCGGCATCAAGATGGGGGTCTCCGACGGCCTGGCGAAACGAACGGAGATGGCCCTCAAGTACCTGGACAAGATG